>DASZZN010000028.1 GCA_035544955.1 Candidatus Dormiibacterota bacterium | reverse complement strand
GCCAGGGCGCGCGCATCCTTATAAAGGATGAGGCCGGCAACGCGGCCGGCAGCTTCAAAGCCCGCCGTGCGTCACTGGCTGTGGCGCATGCGGCCGACCTCGGTTACGAGGGGGTCGTTGCCGCCACCTCCGGGAACTACGGCGCGGCGGTCGCCTCGCAGGCGGCGATGCGCGGCCTCAAGGCCATCATCCTTCAGGAGGTCTTCGATTCGAAGTGGCGTGGCCAGCCCGAAATCCTGGAAAAGACCCGTGTGTGCGAGGCCTATGGCGCGGAGGTCTGGCAGGTCACGGTCGGCCCCGAGCTCTTCTACTGGCATCTCATCACCCTGGAAGAGACCGGGTTCTTCAACGCCAGCCTCTACACCCCCTATGGCATCCTCGGCATCGAAACGCTCGGGTACGAGATTGCCGAGCAGTGCCGGACCCGCTTCGGTCGCGACCCCGATGCGATCCTGGTGACCCATTCCGGCGGCGGCAACGTGACCGGGACCGCGCGGGGGCTCCACCGCGCCGGCGCGCATCCCGAGATCATCGGCGTGAGCGTCGACCTCACCGGCCTGCACATGGCCTCGGACCACGACTTCAACCGCAAGTCGTTCACAACCGGACATACCGGTTTCGCCTTTCCGTTCACCGTCAACCCCGACCGAGTCGATGTGCCGCGCAATGCCGCCCGCGGACTGCGATACCTCGACCGCTACGTCACGATCACGCAGGGCGAGGTCTTCTTCGCGACCCAGCTGCTCGCTGAGCTCGAAGGACTGGAGCGGGGGCCGGCCGGCAATACCTCGCTGGCGGCAGCGCTGTCGATCGCTCGACAGCTCCCCGAGGATGCGCTGGTCGTGGTCCAGGAGACCGAATACACGGGTGCCGGCAAGCATCCCACGGCGCAGCTCACGATGGCGCGCGAGCTCGGCATCGACGTTCGGATCGGTGATCCACGGGAGAACAAACCGGGCGAGCGAATCGTGATTCCCGACGACATCGACCAGGTGCGGACGGTGGACATCGACCTCAATATGCTCCGCCGCTCCTACCTCGGACGGATCGCCGACCGACGGCCGGATCGTCCGCTGAGCGACGAAGAGACCCGGTTCCTCGCAGATGACACCGGACTGAGCCTCGATGAGCTCGCGACGTTGTGGGACGAGGCCGGCCGCCGGCCTCGTGCGAAGGCGCGGGCGTAGGCATGGCCAGTGTCCGGCTCGAGCACCTCTCCAAGACCTACCGGGGCGGCGTCAGCGCGCTCCAGGACCTGACGGTGACGATTCCGAATGGCGAGTTCGTCTGCATCCTGGGGCCGTCCGGGTCCGGAAAAAGCACCGCCCTCAAGCTGATGGCCGGCATCGAGGAGGCGAGCGCCGGCCGGATCTTCTTCGACGACGAGGACGTGACCCTGACCACGCCGGAGCGGCGCGACATCGCGATGGTCTTTCAGTCGTATGGGCTCTACCCGCAGATGACGGTCGCCGAGAACATCGCTTTTCCATTGATGCTGCGCAAGGTGCCGAAGGCTGTGAGGGCCAAACAGGTCGAGGAGGTCTGCGGGCTGCTGGGGATCGGAAAGCTGCTTCGGCGTTATCCGCGGCAGCTCAGCGGCGGTGAGCGGCAACGTGTCGCGCTGGGTCGCGCCATCGTCCGAGACCCGCGCGTCTTCTTATTGGACGAGCCGCTCAGCAACCTGGACGCCAATCTGCGGGTCTCGATGCGGCAGGAGCTACGACGCCTGCACGAGATCCTGGGCGCCACCTTCATCTACGTCACGCACGACCAGGACGACGCGCTGGCGATGGGTGACCGCGTCCTCGTTCTGGCCGAAGGCCGGCTGCAGCAGTACGATGCGGCGACCCGCGTCTATCAGTATCCGGCCAATCGGTTCGTTGCGTCGTTCCTTGGCCGGCTGCCGATGAACTTTTTCCAGGGCACCCTCGAAATGCGCGGTGACCTCGTCACCTTTAGAAACGACGACCTCCTTCTTGCCGTGCCGGACGGCAAGCCCCCCGCCGCCGGCACGGCAACCCTGGGCGTGCGGCCGGACGCAATCGTCGTCCGTGCCGCTCACCCAGGCAAAGATGCGCCCGTTGGTTTCGTGCGCTGGCTCGAGGTCGTCCAACCCGACCTGTACGCGACCGTCGAGGTCGGCAGCCACCGGATCATCGCGAAGGTTCCCGACGGTGAGCCGCTCGAGGTCGGCCAGCCGGCCTATCTGCATTTCAATTCCGGGAAACTCCACCTCTTCGACCCGACGACCGGCGCCCGCCTGAATCCGGCACCGGAGGAGGCGCCCCCTGCGCTGAGCCGCAAACGGGAGGCGCTGGCGTGATCCAAGCCATCAAGCGACGGCGCAGCCCCAGCGACCTCACGATCAGAGGCGAGCAGCACTTTTATGCCGGCGTGTTCCTGCTGCCCACTCTGCTGATCGCCCTCGGGCTGGTGGCGTATCCGCTCGTGTACTCACTGCTCCTCACGGTTCGCAGCGCCGGCGACCTTCCCGGAACGCTGGGCCCCTGGATCGGCTTCAGCAACTGGACTCACCTGGCGGGCGACCCGGTCTTTCGCCAGTCCTTCGTGCAGTCGGTCATGTACGTGGTTCCGGCCTGCGTCGTCGGCGTCAGCATCGCGCTGGGCGTGGCCGTGGTGCTCAATCAAGACTTCCCCGGCCGGCGCATCGCTCGCGCGTGCCTTCTCATCCCATGGGCGCTGCCACCGGTGGTCGTGGCGGCCATGTTCGAATGGTTCCTCGACGGGCGACGTGGCCTTCTCGGCGCCTGGCTGACCGCGCTTGGGATCACCGCGCGTCCACCCGACTTCTTCAGCGGTATTCCCGGAACACTCTTTACCCTGGTGGGGATCCACGTCTGGAAGACGTTCCCGTTGCTCGCCATCATGTTCGTGGTCGCGCTCCAGTACCTGCCCAAGGAGACGGTCCACGCCGCGCGGATCGACGGGGCTGGGATGCTGCAACGGTTTCGCTACGTCGTGCTCCCCCACTTGCGGCCCACCATCGTGGCGGCGGTCATTATCGAGCTGCTCATCACCCTTCAGCTCTTCGACCTCATCTATGCGTTGACGCTCGGAGGTCCGGGTGCTTACTCGACCTACAACCTCTACTTCTACGCCTACAAGAACACGTTCGAGTATCAGGACTTTGGCTACGGCGCGGTGCTCGCCTACGTTGTCTCGGCGCTGGTCATCGTCTGCGCGCTGATCCTGACCCGCGGCCGTGCCACGCGCAGCCAGCTGGCGGGCGGGTGATGACGCTGTCCGGCCGCGCCCAGGCGATCGCTGGCGGCTCCATCCTGGTGCTGGCCACCGCGATCGAGGCGCTGCAGGTCCACTACCACGCCGGCTGGGTGTTCTGGCTCTGGCTCGTGGCCGTCGCCTTCGGCCTGACGCTCCTCGGCCGCGGGCTCAACGGCGTGCGCTTGGACCTGGGGACCCGGGTCGTCGCCGGGCTTCTGGCTATCGTGGTGGTTGCGGCGATCGTGGTGCCGTTCGTGGTGGTCGTGCTGGTCGGCTCGTTCCAGAGCCGGATCGAGCTGCTCAGCGGCCCGCACATCCTGCCGATTCACTTCACCACGGAGTTTTATGCGCAGTTGTTCAATGCCGGTGCCGGTTTCGGCTCCACCGCAGCGTCGGTCTATGGCGAGGCCTATCGCAATAGCCTGATCGTGGCGGCGACGGTCGCGATCTTCACCACCCTGTGCGCGATCCTCGGCGCCTACGCGATCGCCCGCATTCGGTTTCCTGGACGGGGCGCCCTTCACTCCGCCGTGATGATCACCTACATGCTTCCCGGGATCATCTTGTTCGTCCCGCTGGTCGGGATCATCAAGAGCCTGCAGCTGGTTGATTCGCTGCCGGGAATGTTCCTCGGGCACAGCGCCATCATTCTGCCCTTCGTGGTCTGGTTGATGGTCGGCGCATTCGACGCGGTCGACCCTGATACCGAGTACGCGGCGCGGGTCGACGGATGCAGCCGCGCGGGAGCGCTCCGGCGTGTCGTCCTGCCCCTCATCCTGCCCAGCATCGCGACCACGGCGGTCTTCGCCTTTTTGCTCTCCTGGAACGAGCTCCTGTTCGCGAAGGTCATGTACATCAGCCAGACGCCGATGCTGGCGCCCACCATCGTCAACTTCATGGATCCGATCAATCGGATCGAACCACAGCTCTCCGCGGCGGGAATGGCGGCGAGCGTCCCCGTCCTACTCCTGGCGTTGCTGATGCAGCGCTACGTCATCCGCGACATCGGCGAAGGCTCAGTCAAGTAAGAGGAGGAACAATAGACATGTCCGAACGTATCACCGTTCCCGACTGGACCAGGCGCGACTTCCTGAAGACCTCGGCGATGGCCGTGGGGGGGGTCGCGATGGCGGACCTCCTGGCTGCCTGCGGTTCGAGCGCGGCAACTCCGCAGGCGCACGTGACGCTCAACGTCTTGCTTGCCAACCACACTCCTTACTACGCGTACATCAAGGGCAGCTTCGAGCAGAGCAACAATGCGAGCATCACGCTGACGCGCGAGGCGTTCGCGCTCCTACCGGCGAAGCTCTCGACCGCCTTCGCCAGCGGGGGCTACACCTGGGATGTCGTCTACCTGTGGCGTGCCTGGGTGGAGCAGTTTCGCAAATACCTGACGCCCCTCGACTCACTGAGCTTCACCCCGGACACGAGCGACATGCTGCCGGTTTCGCTGAAGCAGATCAAGGCGACAGACGGCAAGTTCTACGGCTTGCCGAGCAACGTCTATACCTATGTCCTCTACGCAAACAAGACGATGCTGAGCGCAGCCGGGGTCGCGTTCCCGACCAATTACGAAGACTTCGTGGCCGCGGCCAAGAAGATGACGACCGGCGGGAACTTCGGCTACGTCGACGGCTGGGCCCCGGGCTACCTCTTCCCCAAGTACTGCGTCTGGCTCCATCTCAACGGCGGCTCGCTGTACGGCAACCCCGGCGTCGGCGAGCGGGTCAACTTCGACAGCGCCGAAGCCAAGCAGGCGACGGCGGACATGAAGGCGCTGCTGCCCTCCATGCCTCGCGAGGTCGTCACCTCGCCCTGGGGCATTTACGACGTCGAAGCCAAGAAGGTGTTCTTTTCCGGCAAAGCGGCGATGCTGATCGACTACCAGCACATCTGGTACGAGGGCGTCGATTCGAGTGTGTCGACCATCGGGGCCGGCAACGTCCAGGTTGGCATCGTCCCTGGCAAGTCGAGCGGCCCGAAATCGGGCGGCCAGTATGTCGGCGAGTGTTTCGCCATCCCCAAGACGGCGAAGCAGCCGCAACGAGCCCTGGAGCTGCTCAAATATTTCTCGAATTCCTCGAACCAGCTGGGGTTGCTGACCAAGCGGACCGCACTTCACCAGTTCGATCCTGCCGGCGAGGACGGCTTTCCAGCCTACAAGTCCGACTACACCAATGGGTCGCTTTCCGGGACGGACAAGCAGATCGTCGACACGACCTTCCAGCAGCAACAGTACAAGGGTGACCGGTACGAGACCCGTCCCGCCTATCAGAAGATCGCCGACACGATCGAGGCGGCGGTGTCTTCGGCGCTGACCGGGCAGTCCACCATCTCGGCGGCCCACGCTTCCGGCCAGTCGGCGCTCGACGGGGTCGTCACTGACGAGAAGGCGGGCAAGTTCGCGTAGTGGTGGCGTGAATGTTTGACACCCTGATCGTAAACGCGCGGATCGCGGACGGAACCGGCAACCCATGGTTTCCAGGGGAAATCGGCATCACCCGCGACCGCATCGAGGCCGTCGGTAAGCTCGACGGTCAGGCCGAGGCCCGTCTGGTGATCGATGCCCGGGGGCACATGGTGGCCCCCGGGTTCATCGATATCCACTCCCACAGTGAGTTCCTGTTGCCGGTCAAGGGCCACGCGCAGGTGCTGGCGCCCTTCGTCAAGCAGGGAATCACGACCATCGTGACCGGCAACTGCGGCTACGCGCCGGCGCCCGTCAACGTCAAGACGCTCGACCAGATGAAGAGTTACACGACCTTCCTGAAAGGGGAGGAGCTGCCCTGGGAATGGCGCAGTTTCGGGGAGTTCCTCGACTACCTCGAAACGAATGGGGTGTCAATGAATGTCGTGCCGATGGTCGCCCACGGCCCGGTCCGCATCCACGAGGTGGGATTCGAGGGGCGCGAGCTGACGCGTGATGAGTTCCAACGGATGAAGGAACTGATCCGGCGCTCTGTGGAGGAAGGCGCCTTCGGCTTTTCGACCGGTTTGCTGTACGCGCCGGGGATCTTCGCCCCCCCGGAGGAAATCATTGAGCTCGCCTCGGCGCTCCCGAAGGACGCGATCTACACCAGCCACGTCCGCGGATCGAGTGAGACCTTGATCCCGGCCACCCGCGAAGTGATCCGGGTGGGAGAGGAGAACGGCATCGCCTGCCAGCACTCGCACATCGAGGCCTTCGGCCGGCCGAACTGGCCAAAGATCGATCGGGCGATCGAGCTCCACGAGCAGGCCCGGGCGCGCGGAGTCGACACCGGCTTCGACGTCATCCCCTACATCGCCGCCAACACCACGCTGCTCGCGATCTACCCACCCTGGGCGCTAGCGGGCGGCGTCGACGCTCTGCTGGAGCGGCTTCGTGACTCTCAGACTCGCAAGAAGATCGCCCAGTCGATCGAGGAGGATGTGCCCGGCTGGCCGTGCTGGATGCCGGGCGGGTGGCCTCACAACCTGGTCGAGGCCACCGGGTGGAAAAACGTGTGGGTGATGTGGGTCGAAAGCGAACGCAACAAGCATCTCGAAGGCAAGAGCCTCGAGGCAATCGCCATCGAGCGTGGCAAGGATCCGTTCGAGGTGGCGGCGGACCTGACGCTGGAGGAGAACGGGCACGCGATGTGCCTCTACTTCGGTGTCTCGGGCGAACTCAATGAGGAGGCGGGGCTGGAGAAGCTCATGGCACATCCCTACGCCTCCTTCGAGACCGACGCGATCATCACCGGCAAAGGCGTCCCGCACCCGGCGGGGTATGGGGCGATGCCGCGAGTGCTCGGCCATTTCGTGCGCAACCGCAAATTGTTTTCTCTGGAAGACGCGGTGCGGCGCATCACCTCGCTGCCCGCGCAGCGGTTCGGCCTCAAGAAGCGGGGTGCGATCCGGGAGGGCGCGTTCGCCGATCTGGTCGTCTTCGATCCGACGACGATTGACGACAAGACCACCTACACCGAACCGACAAGGGAGCCGGTCGGCATCGACTACGTCATGATCAACGGCCAGGTGGTGGTCGACCACGGTCGATTCGACGCGAAAACGCTGGCGGGGCAGGTAGTTCGACGGGGGGCCGCGAACGCGTGAGGTCGCCGTCGCTTGACCGTCTAATAATCACTTAACATCGGGGCGGAGATGGGGTCGAAACGGGGCACTGGGCCGGCGGAGACGGAGACGGTGGCGATCGAACGCGATGCCGAGTTAGGCGGCCGCATCCACCAGTTTCGGTTGGAACGAGGGTTGACCCTGGCGGGGCTCGCCGCCCGGGTCGGGGTGACCCGAAGCTTTCTCAGCAGCGTCGAGCGAGGGATCGCCTATCCCTCGATCATGGTGCTGCGCTCCATCGCGGCCGCCATGGAAATCCCGGTTTTTCTCCTGTTTACCGGCCGCGAGTCGAACGGCATCGTGGTCCGCAAGCGCCAGCGGAAGATGATTCGCCAGCCGAACGCGCCCTATTCGTACGAGCTCATCTCGCCCGACGTCCAGCATCGGATGGAGATGATCATCATGCGGCTGCGCCCCGGCGCCGACCCGGCCCCGCGAGCGCATGAGGGCGAGGAATGCGCGCTCGTCCTCAAGGGGCACGTCGTGATCACCGTCGGCGGCATCGACTACGAGCTGAATGAGGGCGACTCGATCTACTACAACGCCGGGCTGCCGCACAAGGCCCGGGTGGTTGGAGACCAAGAGGCGGAGGTCGTCTCCGCGATCACCCCACCGAGCTTTTAAGGTCAGCGCCGCTCAAGCCAATCTGCGATAGCAGTGATGCAGAGTCGTAGTAGACCGTCTCTTTGGTGAAGAGGGTGCCGTTGTGTTCGTAGATCGACACGGCCTTGATGCGGAAGGCCTTGCCGGTGGGGGAATGGCCGAGGAATTCGCCCCGCATCGTACCGAGCAGGTCGTACTCCGCCGTGACGTAGCGACCGCCCTCGAAGACGTTGCGGATCTCGATCCGCAGGTCCGGGAAGGCGTCGTAAAAGACCTGCATGAAGTCGCGCATCTCGGCCTTGGTCCGGCAGGGCGTCGGCACCGACGTATCTTCGAAGTAGACGTCGTCGGTGTAGTAGCTGAGAACCGCTTCCAGGTCGCCGCGGCTCAGGTCCGCGATCTCGTCACGGACAGCCTGCGACGGGTCCATTCGAAACTCCCACCGATTCCCTCAGTCCTAGCAGGCGCGCCGCGTTCTCGCCGAAGAAGCCGGCCTGATCCTCCTCGGTGACGTAGGGTTCTAGCTCGTGCTTTCGCGTATAGGCCGCGACCTTAGAGAAGAGTTCCAGACCGTTGGTGAACGGCACATACGGGTAGTCGGTGCCCCAGATGAAGCGGTCCATGACGCCCATTTTCTTTGCGAAGCTCCACACTTGCGCAACCTTCCAGAGCGGGATTCCCTCGGCCCAATAGGCGAAGTCGCCCCACACGTTACGGAACTTGCCCATGAAGAAGATGACCTCCTCGGCCCACATGAAGCCGGTGTGGCCGATGACCAGCGTGAGGTCGGGGAAGTCGACCATGACGTCTTCGAGATAAAGGGGATGGTCGTAGGCGAGCATCTTGCCCTTCGGCATGGCGCTCCATCCCGTGTGCACCATGACCGGCACCTTGAGCGCCTGGGCGGCCTCGTAGAGGGGCCAGATGCGGCGATCGTTGAGCGCCACGTAGTTATACGAAGGTAGCATCTTCAGCCCGCGCAGGCCATACTTGGTCACCGCTACCTCGAAACGCTTGGCCTCTTCGTAGCCGCCGGTCGGGTTCCCCGTGAAGAAACCAATCAACCGGTCGGGATACGCGTCCACCATGCTCTTGACGTACTCGGCGGAGTTCGGGTCATAGGCATTCCACGGCATGTAGCCCACGCCCAGCACCACCGACTTGTCGATCTTGCCCGCGTCCATGTCCTGGATCAACCGTTCGACCGGCACGCAAAAGTCCTCGGGCCGCCAGGGCTTACCCGTCAGCCAGCAGTCGCCCTGGAACATCTCCTTGATGTAGAACTCGCCCAGTGCGCGAGGCCAGTCGACCTCGTACCGCATCATGTGCACATGGAAATTGATGACCATGTTTCCCCTCCGAACGGCTGTCGAGACTGTCAAGTTGCATAGTACACTCTGCCCCAGACGTCAACCACCACTGGTTTACGGGAGGGTGGCATGGCAACCGTGACGAGCGAACAGGCGCTCGCTTCTCTGGCGGCGCACGTGCACGGCAGCGTTCTTCAGCCGGGGGAGCCAGCGTACGACGCGGCACGGCGGATCTTCAACGGCATGATCGACAAGCGGCCGCGGGTCATTGTCCAGGCGCTGGGGGCCGGCGATGTGATGCAGGCGGTGCGCTTCGCCCGAGAGAACGACCTCCTGGTCGCGGTCCGAGGCGGCGGACACAACGTTGCCGGACATGCGGCCTGCGACGACCAGATGCTGATCGACCTATCGCGCCTTCGTAGCGTGCGGGTTGATCCCAAGCGCCGGGTCGCCCACGCCGATCCGGGATGCAACTACACGGACTTCGATCTCGAGTGCCAGGCGCACGGTTTGGCCACGACCGGGGGGACTGTGGCCAGTACCGGGATCGCGGGGCTGACCCTCGGGGGCGGGCTCGGCTTCCTGATGGGCAGCTACGGCCTCGCTTGCGACAACGTCCGGTCGGTCGACGTCGTGCTGGCGGACGGCCGCTTCGTCAAAGCGACTGCCGACGAGAACTCAGACCTCTACTGGGCCGTGCGCGGCGGCGGCGGCAACTTCGGCGTCGTAACCTCCTTCGAATTTCAACTCCACCCGGTCGGAGCGTTGTTCGGCGGCATGGTCATCTGGCCGATCAAGGATGGCCGCGAGGCCCTGCAAGCGTTCCGTGAGGTGACGATGGGCGGACCGGATGAACTGAGCTGCGCCTACGCGATCGTCATGCTTCCGGGGATGGGCACGGTGGCGCTCGTTGCCGCCTGCTACAACGGGCCGGCCCACACCGGCGAGCCCCTGATCCGTGTCCTGCAGAACGTTGGAACGCCGCTGGATGATGGGATCCGCCCGATCAGCTATATCGAAGTCCAGCACCTCTTCGCGGAAATCCCGTTCGGACTCCAGAACTACTGGAAGGGCCACTTCGTTGGCGAGATGCCTGACGCGGCGATCGATGCGGTGATGGATGCGGCCGGCGCTATGACCTCCGAACACTCGGCCATCCTGATCGAGGCGCCCCACGGCGCCGCCAGCAGAGTGGCGGACGCGGACACCGCCTACAGCCAGCGGGACAAACGCTTCAACATCAGCGCGCTCGCAATCTGGGAAGAAGATGGGAATCCGCAGCGACATATTCAGTGGACGCGTGCCTTCGCCGCAAGGATCGAGCCGCTGTCGGGCGGCGGCGCGGCCTACGTGAACTACCTCAGCGACGACGCCAGTGCCGAAGAGGTCAAGGGTGCCTATGGGGGAGAGAAGTACCGGCGGCTGCGGGCGTTGAAGGCGAAGTACGACCCTCAAAACGTCTTCCGCTACAACCAGAACATCCCGCCCGCTTAGCCATGCAGGGAGCGCCATAATCTGGTGATGGGCGAATTCGCCGTCGTATTCGACGATCGGGCACAGCGCTGGCTCAATGAGCATCCCAACCAGGATGCACTCGTCATCGCCTACAGCGACACGCGCTGTTGAGGCGGAGGTCACATCCGTGACCTGCGGCTCCGTCGGAGCCGGCGAGGCGATGAACGGTCCGAGCTTGTCGACATCGGCGCGGTGGCCGGCCGGCGCATCCTCCTCGACCCGCGAATCCGGCGTCGCATGCCTCGCGAGATCCCTGTCACCGTTGGTGGCCTCGGACCCTTCCGCGGACTACACCTCGATTTCTCCGGGGACGAGTGGGCGCGGCTGCTCTACGACTCGCCGTAGGCTCGGCCGACGCGTCGGGCGCCCCTGACTGCTCGCATAATGGCAGCAGGCACAGATGACCGCCGTTCGCGAGGTTATGACCGCGGAGCTGATCACGGTGGAGCCCTCAACCTCTGTTGCAGCGGCGGTGACCGTCATGGGGATGCAGGGAGTGGGCGCGGTTCTCGTGATGGAGAAAGAGAGACTGGAAGGAATCTTCACCGAGCGGGATCTGGTCCGAGCGATGTCCCACGACGTTTCGTCATCGAGCCAGCCGGTAGCTCAATGGATGACCCGAAGCCCCGTCACGGTGGGCCCCGAAGCATCTGTTGAGCAAGCTCTGGAAATCATGCTGGCCGGGAACTTCCGGCACCTCCCTGTGATGGAACGCGAGAATGTGGCCGGAATTGTGTCGATCCGTGACCTCTCGCGTGCCACCCTGCGCGACTGATGCCAGGAAGTCGATCCACGGGTCCGTAAACTCGACCCGCACGGGGCCTCCAATAGGAACATACTGAGGTTAGAAACCGGCGGCCCAGGGGCCTCCTGGTAAACCAGGGCCCTACATGGGATGGACGTTCCTGTACCGTCGGTTTTCCCCCTCAGCCAGCCTTGCGAGCCAGGGAATGCCAGTGGGCACGCTCGGCGAGGCCCACCCCGCAATCTGGCGGAAAGTCAGCCCGTCACGTGATCCGAACTGATCGTCATGTTCGGACGTGTGTGGAGGTGCTCCTGATGTACGCACGATTCACGGAAGGCACGATCGACCCGAAGAAACGAGAGCAGGCGGAGATTATCGCCACGTCGATCTTCACCGCTGCGAGAAAGCAGAAGGGCTTCAAAGGCGTGAGCTTCTGCCTTGACCCCAAGGGGGAGGCCGTCTTTTTGAGTCTGTGGGAGTCGAAGGAGGCGCTGCTTGCGAACGAGGCCAGCGGCTACTACCAGGAGCAAGTGGCCAAGCTGAAGGACGTCCTCACCAAGCCGACCACTCGGCACGTGGCCGAGGTGAAGGCGCAGGAGGAGACGCACAAGACTCCCAAGGCAGCTCGCCTGACCATCTCGGGCATCCGCAAAGATGCCGAGGCGCAGGCCGTCCGATTGGCTCAAGACGTGGCGCGCGCCGCCCGCAACGAGCCGGGCTTTGTTGCCTGGTACGGTGCCCTGACTGACGACAGCAAGATGGCTGCCATCAGCTTCTGGGACTCGGACGACGCTATGAGGAAGAGCGAGAGCCGCTACCTCAAGGATGCTCTGAGCAGGCTAAAGGAGATCTCGACGGGCGAGGCGCAGCCCAGGCCGTTCGAGGTCGTGGAGCACGAGATCCCGGCGGTCGCCGCCGTTCATTAGTCGTTCGTCAGCGAGAGCGAGGCCGGCCCGAGGACCGGCCTCGTTTGCTTGTGCGACCGTGAAGGCCGCCTACGTCATCCCGCCGCGGAGGACGCACTCGAAGAGTCCGTAGACGTGTCCGGGTCGCCCGAGGCCTGGCCGGTCGGGGTCGGGCTCCTCGATGTTCGTCACGCCGTCGCTCACCATCAGCACGTGAGCTCCGTCCGACTCCTTGAGATTCCGCTCCCAAACCTGGGACATCGCCGGATCATTGGCGATGACGTAGCCGGCTCGTTGGCCCATAACCGTAAGCAAGGGGCCCTCTGGTCTATTGATCACCGTGACTCCCAGGGGTCGTGCCCGCTTTAGCCGATCGACCACGCCGGCGAAGGCGCGATTCGAAGGCGTGATCGTGATCACCGGGACGCTCCTGATCCCGGCGGGGAATACGGCGTCACTACGAACCACCACATCAGCCTCGTGTCTAAAGGTGGAAAGGCTGTCCGGCGGCATCACTCCGATCTGGATCTCGGAGCCATCTGACAGCAGATCCTGCGTAATCTTGATGCCGATAAGGTCGCCTCGTCTCGGAGGCGACTCCATCTCCGGAGCTTTTCGGACGTGATACCGGCCGCGACGTCCAGTCGGCAGGTCGAGATTGCCCCAGGTGTCCGCGCGTCCGCCTCCCTCGAAATGCTTCACCACACCGGCGAGCGCGAGCGCCATCGGCCAGGACTCCCGACGGTCCAGCTCTCGAAAGCCGCTCTCTTGCATGCTGATGAAGCTGGGGGTCAGCGCCGCATCTGCCGGCCAGCCGTACCGCCTGGCGCGCAGGAAAAGGTCGGGGTGTCCCTCAGTTCCTTCCAGCTGCGTGAGCAGCGTGCCGGGCGGAGGACCAGTGCCCGATTCCATCAACGTGCCGGCGCGCTCACGCCCAGGAGTTAGTAGGATGCCCGGTTGCGTGGAGCCGTGGCCGATGATGGTGGCGATGCCCTCCAACCGCTCGCTGCCGACCTTGAGGTCGATGAGCAACGCGTCGTCCGAGGTCCATTGCTGCCATGGTGCTGCCTCCATGAACCGCCGCGCCTGTTCGTAAAGCAGCGTCGCGTCTTCAGGAAAGAGCCGCTCCTCGGCGGGCTGCCGGCCGACAATCTGCGTGATGAAGTCATCGAATACCCACTCGGCTCCCTCCTCGGGAGTGACTTCCTCGACGACGGTGTCGGGACGAAACCCGGCGTCGTCTTGGAGCGATTCCAGCACCGACTCCAGGGCTGGGACCAGTCCGTTCGGAACCTGGATCCGGTCGGGAACCGCGCCTTGCATCCCTCGTGCCGGCTCCTTGGCCGCGCGCGACAGGGCGTCTCTGAGCGACTCCTCGATCGTCGAGCCTGCCTCGACGGCCCGGGTGCCTCTGTCGGTGAGGTCCAGCACCATCGTTGTGAACGTCGCCGCCTCGACTTGGCGCAGCCATACCGACAGATCGCGCTGAAGCACCAGCCAGGTGCGTCCGTCAGGCCAGCTTGCGTCGCCCTGCACGCTCGACATAATGCGCGCTTGTCGCTCAGAACGGTGCGAAATGGACGTAGAGTGGCCTATTTCGGTCTCACCAGCATCACGTCAGGCATCGCCAGCAGTCGTGCCGGCAGGGTGGCCCGCGGATGGGTTCTCCTTAACTCCCGACTGATCTCCAGCACGCGCTCTCCAAGCTCGAGCGTCCCGACACGGTAGCGATTCCAGCGGTCGCGACTCTTCGCCTCCATATTCGCCGCCATCGAGAACCTCCACATGCCGCTGCGCTGGATGGGGGCCGCCAGCCGGTGAAAGTCCTCCGACGGGATCAAGAACGTCGGGTCGGCCAGTCCCATCGACTTCGGGTCGAGGTAGGCCACGAAGTACCAGTAAAAGGGGCTGTTGACCAGCCGCTCGACAGCCACGTCGAAGAAGATGTTGATGTACCGCACATTCTTCGACATCTTGTGCAGGCTCATCGCGCTCTTGACCTGGCAAGCGAATCCCATCCCGTACTCGCCCCGGATATGAATTTCGTAATCGCGCCGCTCGTCGTCGGACATCGGCTTGGCCAGCTCGATCTTGCCGCCGCTGCCCACCATGAGGAACTTCGCGAACTCGTTTTCGACGATCAAACCTTGCTGCACCGAGCTGATCCGCATGGCTACGTCGTCCGAGCCCAGATGAGCTCCGGCATCTCGAGCAGCTGAGAGGCGTCGATCGAGGCGGGCAGCTTCCGAAGGTCGTCGATGACCTGCTTTACCTTCTTGCCCAGCGCCAGCTGGCTGACGCGGTACGGCTCCCACATGTCGTGCGAGCCTGGCTCCATGCTGGCCTGAAATGTGAAGAGCCAATCGTCGCCCTTCTTCCTCGGGCTCGCGTGCTCGTGAAGAAATGCCGAGGGCACCAGAAAGGTTGGATCCTCGAACCGGATGGTGGCCGGGTTGAAATAAGCCAGGAAATACCAGAAAACTGGGTCGTTCACCACGCGGCTGGCCCGCACCCCGAAGTGGACCCGCAGATAGAGGGCGTTGGCGCTCAATCGTGTCAGCTCCATCGCGCTCTTGACCTGCAGGGCCAGGGCCGACCCGTAGCGGCCGTGCACGTGAACCTCGAAGTCCCGGCGCTCCTCATCGGTCAGCGGGGCAGCCAGCTCGATCCGGCCGCCGCTGCCCATCATGACCAGCTTGGCAAACTCGTTCTGGGTAACGACGCCCTGCTGGACATACGAGATCTTTGAGGCTCCGCCCTTCGAGCGTCCTTGATTTCCCATTTCAGACCTCCCGGAGTCAGTTTTCCGAAGCGTACAGCCCAACCCGCCAACTCGGACATACAGCTGTCAAAACGAGGCCGTGGGGTTTAGCCGTTCCCGGCGGAGTTTTAGGCTGAGGGGGCCACCCGGCGGGGTGACCCGTCTTCCAGCAAACGGACGCATTTCTGAAGGTCCTCGATAAATAGGGGCTTCTTACGCCCGTCCCGACGGATGTATCCGGGGTGGAAACTCGGCACGATTGCGATCCCACCAATATCGATTTGCTGTCCGCGCAACCTTGTCATGCCTAACCTGACGTTCAGGCCCAACTCTCTTGCCGCGGTCACTCCCAAGGAGAGGACTACCGACGGATGGACCGCCGCGAGGTCCTCCTTGAACACTCGCCCGTCTGCTTCGATCTCCCTTTTGCTCGGTTTTCGATCCTTACGGTTGCCTGCGGCGGTAAGGCTCCAGGGCCGAAACCGCACGACGTTCGCCATGAAGACATCCTCCCGAGAGACGCCCATCTCTGACAGCAGGTCGAAGAGCAGACTGCCCGCGGGGCCGACAAAAGGCTTGCCCTGTCGTTCTTCCTCAGCCCCAGGGGCCTCGCCCAAGATAAGGAGGCGTGCCGCCCGGTTGCCTTGATTGTCGACCCGGATTGCGCTTGCCGAAGGGTCACGGGGGAAGATCTGGGCGTCTAATTGATTAGGCATTCTCAACGAGTACAACCGGTGGCAGCTTGATGACATGCGTTTGTTGGCGTTCCGTGGCGCCGCTTACGCGCGACAGACAGCTGTCACAACGCGCTCGGACAATCGCTCTTATGAGGAACTCGACGGGGACGCTCAAAGGAGCTGACGCCGACGATCTCGCGAACCACTATGAGTTCCTGCTGTTATACGACCTATCGGTGCCGGCCGATCTCGTACAGAAACTGAGGGAGGCTCACCGGAGGGTTCACCTCAGGGGTATCGACCCGCTCCGTAAGCCCGGACGATAGATAGCTGACAACCGTCTCGCTCCCTGCCTGCCGTGGCCGGCACCATCCGGGAGTCAGCGCTCGCCTTGCAAAGCCGCCTTCCTCGCTGGGTCTGATCACGCTGCCACGACCGCCGGCACCGCCCCCATATCCGGTTGAGCTTTAGTCGCACTCCCGAGAAGTTCCAGCAGATCCCGCACGAGCTCGCGAGCAATAGCAGTTGCGGGCTGAGCCTCTCGTATTCGGCTTAATACAGTCGGAATGTCGATTCCAAAGCCGTGGATGCGGCCCCCCACGCTTCCCTTGGTGGTCTGTACCGCGAGGTTGAATCCTCTTGCCTCTTCAACGGCTGGAAAGATGATGCCAGCGGTTGGCAAGCTTCCCGGGGCGGCGAAGGCGTACGCGTATAGAAATGCCTGGTAAATGTCGCTTGGCGACACCTTATGGTCCGAGTAAAGCTTGTACTTGCTATCGATCGGTACGATTCGCGCCGCACTACCCATACCGGACTTGAGCAATAGGTCTGGGATCACCGTGGAATAGTTCTTGCCTTTCTCGTCCACAACGATCGAGTGCGTACGGCTCTGTGGGCTGACGCGGTGCTCCGTGCCCTGAAAGGCATTCTGCAAGAGCCTTTCCACAAATTCCTCGAACAGGCGGTTCATATCAAACATGAAAGCGAAGGCCTCCGCCAGGCCGGCCGTGTAAACATCCTTGATGGCACCGCCTCCGAGAAGTAGAAAAGCCCAATGGTGCCCTCGTTTGTAATGCGCGTTTCGACGATGGTAGGCGAGTTGCTGACGCGTCGTTTGAAGATCGAGGTTATCCGTGGGACACACTTCGGAAAACAGTGGCTCGATGTGCCTGACCATCGCTCGTACCCGCTCGTTCCTGCAAACCGCACGAGCCTTACGAAGGGCAACGGCTAAGATCCGATTTTCGAGAATGTCGGACTCGTATTCGTCAAATCGGCATTCGAGTCTATCGACCTGACCATAGTGGAGACGGATTTGCCGGTCGATCTGAAGACGCCCTCGCGGTGCGCTGAGGGTCTCTTCATGGGTCACGTAATCGCTTAGCAGGCCATGGCGAAGTACATACTCACATTGGTCCGCCAGCAGCCAGCAAACCAAATCCACCAGGCTGTCGCCGTCCCCCTCGAGGTGCTGCAGAGCCTCCAGCCTGCGAATCGAGTCGAGGCCGTGAGTGTAATCCAGCATCTGCAAGATGCCGAGGTTCCCGCCAACGAATTTGGGGACAACTCTGACCTCGAAGGTCTCGAACCGAACGACGCCTACCCAGGAGCGACTTGTGATTCGTGCACGGTCGCCTTGAAGCCATTGAACGTCAAGCATGAGGTCGTTCTGCTCATGCAGGCTGCGGGTTAGCGCCGCATCAAATTTCGTCTGACGTACGTCAGGCACCTCAACGGTTTGCCACTCATACATCACAACAGGAGGGGGTAATGCCTTAACTTTCGTCGGCATCAACTTCCCCGGACTTGAATTCTGCTGCTAGTGCCTCGACAAGCGCCTGCGGGTCATCCAGAACCTCCTGTTTCAGGCGTTGCCTCACAGCATCCACTAAGCCGGGGCCCAGAATTTCAGTGAAGATGTCGAAGTCGTCGTATGCATACTCTTGAATGAGAGGCACCACTTCCCTCAGGAAGCGTGGGGCGAACGCCTCGGCTGTCGTTACGGGCGCTCCCTGATCGTCTAAGAAATAGGAGTGCCCAATCTGCTTTTCGCGCCCAACTTCCTTCGCAATCCGCTCATTCAGCTGTCGAAGGAAGAGGTCTAATGACAACCGACCCTCGACGCTCCCGCCGGAAAGTAAGTCAGCGTTCGGCATGAGCTCGATGAACGAAAACCGGCGCCGCAAGGCGGCATCTAATAGCCTGATGCTGCGATCAGCAGTGTTCATGGTGCCGATCATGAACACGTTGCTCGGCACCCCGAACCGCTCTCCGCTCTGCGGTAGTAGGACTTGAAAGGCTCGCTTGTCCTTTTCTAGGAGCGTGATGAGCTCCCCAAAGATTTTTGGGATGTTACCCCGATTCACTTCATCGATGACGATAAGGTAAGGCCGGCCTTCCGGATCCGCAGCAGCCTCGCGGCAGACTCGCATGAACGCACCTTGTCTGAGCTCGAGCTCCAGGCCACCCTTTCCCTCTGTTGGTCGTGGTTTATATCCCTCGATGAAATCCTCGTATGAATATGAAGGGTGAAAGGTGACCCGGGTTAGGATGGCAGCGCGTTTCGGGTCATTGTTCGGAACCAAGGTGAGTTCTTCCTCGACGTCTTGGAAAAGATCCTTGTCGCCGAGTACCCACTTGGCGTCTTCCTTCTTCCAGGCGCTTCGCAACCACCAAACGGAAAATCGTCGAGCGTTGTATGTTTTGCCCGTTCCCGGAGGTCCGTAGAGGATGGCCTGGCCTCGGCGGTCGAGTTCGTGCCCGAGCATTTCCAGAAGATCGCTCGGAGGCGTCTCGGACTTCGACCCGGCGGGTGCAGCATGCATGATTCGTCCATAAAGCTCTTGCGATACGTTGGCAACCGTCTTCATTGCCCACTGAGGGACGGGTTCGATATCAGTCTCGGCCGACACGTCCCATTTGACGCTGACGGTGTGCTTGTATTCGGGCCGCTCCGGTCGCCAAACATACCCGGGCTCAACGACGGTGCCTATTGCGAGGACATGGGAGATACCTTTGTTAGCGATGACTAGATCACCAGGCTCGAGCTCCCGGAGCGTCCATACTTCTCCCGCCTTGAGACTCGTGGCAGCCTGTGAGCCCTTGTATTCATCAAGGTACTGAGCTGTGAACTCTTCTTTAAATTCGCCCTCGGACCCAAACCGGCCGAGGTCACCAACCTTATCCCAGCCGACGCAGATGAAGCCGCCCTCTCGACACTCATCCCACAGGATCGCATCCCGGCCCGGGGCGATTTTGACTATGCGCTTAGTCTGACGGGGGTGGGCCCACTGATAAAGGAATAGGCCGACTTCGAAAGTCGACCATCCCTTGAACTCCGGCCTCGCGTAGATCAAATCGAAGAGTCGCCGATTTGCCGCGACAGCGGTGAGCGTAGCTGGCGGGCCATCCAACAAGCGCGTGAAGTGCTCCAGATGGGCCGATGAATATATGGGCAGCAAACGATCCGGAAAGTAGGTGAAAATACTCTTTGTACGGAGCGCAGGCCCCGGACGGAGGGGGCCGAGCGCCTCAATCGCTGAGAAATCGTACTTTTCCCCCAGTTCAAACGCCTGGACGAAAGCGTCCCTAACTGCATTCCACGCGGTTTCTTCGCTGGAATACTTGGGGTCGAAGTACCAGCCGGGTTGGGTAGCGTGCTTATAGATGATTAGCTTCCGGGCTGACCCACCACGAATGCTACCCAACCTAGGAGAGCCAAACTCCATCACATAACAGAAGGTGTCGCCGTCCTTGTCTTGGCCCAGCGCGAATTGCTGAAGAGTCATCGTCGGCCAATCCGATAACGGATACTTCTCGACGATCGCTTTTCGTTCCAATTCGGCTGCCTCTACCTGGCTCGAGGCGCTGTCCCGATTCCAATCCGCTAAGGCCTCGGCCAGCGTGCGAACCTGGAGGCTTGTTGAGATCTTTTCTGGGGCCAATTCGGGTCCATGCGGCTCCGCGACATCCAGGCCGACGTCCTCTCTGAGCATCGCGGTGATGCCACGCGAGTGGGCGCTCATGTAGGGTGATCGGCTGGCTGTTTTTGCAGCTCGCAGAATTGCGTCCCGATGAGCATCCTCAAGCTCAGGCCAAGCAGTAGCGAGTTTTTCGGCCTTAACTGTCACTGTCTGGAAATCCGGCATAAGTCCTGTCTTCCACGGCTCTACGGCACCGGCTTCTCCGAGTGCAGCCAATTCTTTATCGTCCATGCCCACCCCCGCCACGACCACGTTGACCTCAGACGGAACCAGGTCAAACACGAAGACTCTTCCGGCAATAAGCCGAAAGCGAGTGTCATGCATAGACACTGACCAACTGCCAGGGCGAGCTTCATCCGACCATCTGATACTGGCTGCCAACCGTTCCTCACAGTATTCCCGTACCGCTTGATCGGGATAGAAGAGCCTCATAAGCGCACGCGCAGTGTCAGCACTTGTGCGGTCAAGTTCGCCTGTCGACTTGGCCTCGACACGAGGCTCTTGGTTAGCGCTCCACATCTTATAGAGGCGCTGAGCCTCCTTATGAAAAACTGATGGGTCTGGGTAATCCGCAAGGGCGCGGCGTCCGGCGTTGGTTATTGACCAGATGCCCTTGATCTTTGTCAGCCAGCCGGCCTTGGCCTCGTTGATCGAGGTGAAGCGTAGATTACTTTCAAAGCGTCTTTCTTTTGGGTAATCCGGTATCGGTTCCAAATCGGCCGCAGTCAGGGGAAGCATCGTGGCGACCTTATCGAAGACGCTCGCTAGCGGAATCCCAATCGGATCCGCGGCGGTGGCTTCGCACGCGGCTCGCATCAGCGTGGCTCGGGGAGTCAGCGAGTTGGAGGTGGTGGAGGAGGCTAGCTTAGAATCGCTCACTTACCATCAACCCGATCACGCCTCAACCTGAGCCCCCATCACATCCAACTTTCCGTAGCCGTCAGCTTTTAGTATGGTGATCGCGCTCGATTCGCCTGTCAAGCGCCAGCCGAAACCCGGCCGGGCATTCCCTGTATTCCCATTTGTAGCACCGCTACTGGCGAGCAGCAGGTAGCGAGACCAGGCTTAGACAGCGGCCTTTGCGATCTGAAAGAAATCGGGAGGCATTTCGTTCTCCAGCCGCCAGGTTATGGCCATTGGCCGGTCTCGCTCATGACTTACGTAGGCAGCTTTCCCGAGAAAAATGAAAGGCGAAGCCCCCAAAGACTCGCCGGCCGAGTTTTCGCGCACAAACAGAAGGACCGTGGTGCCGCGTGCCGCATGGTTGATGTACCGCTGCCCGGTGGGCGAGGCAGCAGAGGTTGTGGACTGCGATTCCCAATGAAACAGTCCGGGAGAGATCGGATAATCGCGATACCGTGTGCTTGGCGAGAATCGCCGTTCCGACTTATTCAGAGTTACAAGGAAGAGGTCAGTCATATATCTCTCGACCCAACGGACGCCCTCTCGCCATTGAGGAGGCTTTTCGGGCGTGGCCTCACCAAAGGCAGCGAGAATTTCGTTTCGCGTATATCGAGCGTGTAGCTTGAGCGGAACTTCCTTAGGAAGGTCCGCGTCCTTGATGAGGTGGGTCGAGTTGGCACCAAGGATGGCCAGGAGCTCGCGGAGCTCGTTAACAATATTCGGGCTTCTAAACAGTCTGGCAAGCGATTCTCGAAGTCCGATAGACGAGTTGTCGCTCGACCAGAGATCGAAATGGAGCATGCCCAATAGACGCCGGGTCATCTCGTCAATTCCATCGACGCCGCGGCCTGGCTGGGACAACCTTTCTGTATAGGTTGCGACGCGCAAAGGATCGTCGATATGCAGCATCCGACTCACGGCTTTACTCAGCAGAGCCTCGTCCGCCGTCGGATCCCCAGCAAAGCCAGCTTGCCGGCGGATGACCGTCCAACCAGGATTGCCGCCGGAGTACACATCGGCAAGTTCGACGCCTGTGCGCGCCAAGAAATCTTCTAGTGACACGTCACCCAATTCCTGGAGCTTTTCGGCCAACTCGGCCCTGAGCTTGGCAACCGAACCCTTGATGTTGTCGAGAATCACTTTCTGGGACTGACGGTCGAGGGTTATCGAGCACCCGGCAGGTAGATAGGGGAAGCCGTCTTCGACCTGATCCAGGACCTCCTTCCGATTCATACCGAGCAGAGCCTTGAACCGCTCCTCGAACCTGAACCGCCTGTGCTGCTGGCCGATGAAGTCGAGCACGGTAAGACCGGCTTTCCCCTCCGCATGCCTAAGCCCCCGGCCTAGCTGTTGAAGAAAGACAACCGGGCTCTCCGTTGGGCGGAGAAGCATCACGGTGTCGACGTCCGGAATGTCCAAGCCTTCGTTAAATAGGTCGACGGAAAATAGGACATTGGTCTTTCCGGTGCGCAGGTCGCGAAGCGCTTGCGATCGATCGGCGTCGCTTGAGATTCCCGAAACGGCCAAGGACGGGATGCCCGCCATGGAAAAGCGCTCGGCCATGTACTTTGCATGTTCCACGCTGACGCAGAATCCCAGAGCCTTCATGCGCGTAGGCGCCTCAACCACTTCCTGCACTGCGTCAAGGATCTTCCGGACGCGAATGTCGTTGCCCGTATAAATTTGGCCGAGTTGTCTTGTGTCGTAGCCGCCTCGCGCCCACGTGAGTTCGGACAAGTCGACGCCGTCCGAAACCCCGAAGTATTGGAACGGACAAAGCAGGCCTTGCTCTAATGCATCCCATAGGCGCAGCTCCACCGCGATGTGCCCGTCGAACCAGCGCTTGATATCGAGCCCATCGGTCCGCTCCGGAGTGGCTGTCATCCCAACTAGCAGCCGCGGCTTCAGATGGTCAAGCAGCCGTGTGTAGGTCGGGGCTTCCGCGTGATGGAACTCGTCGACGATCACGACATCGTAAAAATCGGGCGCCAGATCCGCCAGGTTTGTGTGATGGAGGGATTGAATCGACGCGAAGACATGCTTGCCATCGCGAGGCTTCTCACCGGCCACCATAAGCTCGCCAAAGTCTCCGTCATGCAGTACGTTGCGATAAGTCACGAGACTTTGCTTCAAAATCTCCTGGCGGTGGGCGACAAAGAGGAGCGAAGCGTTAGGCCAGTCTCGACAGATCTGCTTGTAATCAAAGGCAGAAACGACGGTCTTCCCGCTGCCGGTGGCCGCTACGATGAGGTTCTTCCAGCGGTTATGAACAGTCCGCTCGACTTCTAGCCGGTAGAGCATCTCTCGCTGAAAGGGATATGGCTGCAGCTCGAAGGGGAGGAGTTCCGTCGTCGAATCACGGGTCTCCCGAGCAATGGCGGCAACGAACGCGTCCCTGTTGTAGTCCTCGAACCGGGGGTCCTCCCAATAGGTCGTAAATACCGAGCTGAACCGGTCCAGGAGCTCGGGCGAGCTGGCCTGAGTTAGGCGGACGTTCCACTCGAGGCCCTCATGTAACGCCGTATGCGTCAAATTGGACGAACCGATATAGGCCGTCGAAAAGCCGCTATCCCGGGTGAAGAGCCATGCCTTCGCATGCAGGCGAGTAAACCCAGTGTCGTACGAGACCTTGATTTGCACGCCGATCTTCGCAAGTTCCTCGAGGGCCCGAACGTCGGTGGTCCCCGTATAGGTCGTCGTTATCAGGCGAACTGGAACCCCTCTATCGCGGAGTCGACGAAGCTGGTCCATGAATATCCGAATGCCGCTCCAGACGACAAAGGCGCAGAGGAGGTCGACCCTATCCGCCGACTCCAGTTCCTTCTTGATCGAGGAGCCAAATGCGGGCTCTTGCTTCGCTGCAACGAGCAGTGCGTTTTGGCTTAGCGGGATGTCCGGCCGCTCTAAGGAAATGAGGCCTCCTAACCCTCCGTCGAGTACTCGAAGCAGCTCGATCAGTTGCCGGCCATCCTTGTCGACGGTCTGATCGCCAAAGACACCCAGTTCCGGGGCGGCTGCCACAAGGTTTTGGATAAGATCGTTAACCATCGCGACCTGACGCCCAGCGTCGGCCTGAATGTGAGGAGCCATCAGGACTTTTTCCACCAATGACCCGACATGGCTCGCCAAAATGCGAGCGATGTCAGCGCGATCGACCTTGTCTAGGCGAAACAGCTTCTCGTCGGTCGGGAGTCTCGCCTGCAAAAAGTCTGTAAGGATGGCCTCATAGAGGCCTGGGGCCAGCTCCCGGCTGGGGGCAGGTTTTGCCATTCGCACACAGTATCGGGTGCAAACGGTCTTGCGACACACAGCTGTCGCAACCCGGCCCTAGAGTGACTTTGGAGTAGAAGGGCCAAATGCAATTCCTGGATGGTCGGCTGATCGTTAGCCCGTCCGATTTGACGGGCTTTTTGGAGTGCGAGCACCTCACCCAGCAGGAGCTGGCCGCCGCTCGCGGTGACATCGAGCGGCCGGAGCGGAAGGACCCCGAACTCGAGGTTCTGGCGAGGCGAGGCCTTGAGCATGAAGCTCGGCAGCTGGCTGAATTGAGAACCAGCCACCGGCGAGTCGTCGAGTTCCCGTTCCCCGACGGAACCATTGCCGGCCTGGCCCAAGCGCACGCCCAGACCGTCGCCGCCATGCACGAAGGTGCCGACGTCATCTACCAGGGCACCTTCTTCGATGGCCGCTGGCGATGCCATCCCGACTTCCTGCTGCGGGTCGACCGCCCCAGCAAGCTCGGCGCCTACAGCTACGAGGTTGCTGACGCGAAGCTCGCGCGCAAGGCCAAAGCCGCGGCTGTCCTCCAATGCTGTGTCTACGCCGAGCAGGTTGCTGCCGTCCAAGGAGTCGAGCCAGAGCGGATTCGGCTAATCCTCGGCGATGGCAGTGAGGAGTTGCTGCGCCTGAAGGACTATGGGGCCTACTACCGGAGCGTCAAGCGGCAGTTCGAGGAAACGGTGTTTGCGCCGGCGATAGCGACCTATCCAGATCCGGTTGACCACTGCCGCATCTGCCGTTGGATCGATGTCTGCGAGGTCCGCCGTCGCCAGGACGACCACCTCTGCCTCGTTGCGGGCATGCGTCGCGACCAAACCCGCCGCCTGAACCTCGCAGGCATCAAGACCGTCACCGAGCTCGGCGCGAGCCCCGTCGATCAGTCCATCCAGGGAATTAACGAAATGGCGCTCACTCGGCTCCGACAGCAGGCTCGGCTCCAGGTGGAGCAGCGGCATAGAGACACGCTGCCGTTCGAGGTCCTACCGCCGCTCGGCGAGCAGCTGGGCTTCCAGTCGCTCCCCGCGCCAACCCTGGACGACCTCTTCTTCGACATGGAGGGCGATCCCTTCGTCGGCGACAACGGCCTCGAGTACCTCTTCGGCATCCTCGAACTCAACTCCGCCACTTCCCTCCCCCCTCAAGGGGGAGGGTCGGGGAGGGGGGTGATGATGCACCATGCGTTCTGGGGCCACGATCCCGATGAAGAGAAGCGTGCCTTCGAGCAGGTCGTCGACTTCCTTGTCGAGCGACTCAACCGCAATCCCGATCTGCACGTCTATCACTACGCGCCTTACGAGCCGAACGCGCTCAAGTATCTGGCGAGTACCTATGCGACCCGGGAAGCTGAGGTCGACCAGCTCCTGCGCGGCCGGGTGCTCGTCGACCTGTATCGGATAGTCCGGCAGTCCGTTCGGATCGGGACCGAGTCGTATTCGTTGAAGGAACTCGAGTCGCTCTATCGAGGCAAGAGGTCGACCGAGATCGTCGACGCCGCGGGCAGCATCGTTGCTTACGAGGACTGGCTCGAGTCGCACGACCAGCGGCTGCTCGACGAGATCGCCCGGTACAACGAGGACGACTGCCTCTCGACGGCGCAACTGCGCCAGTGGCTGGAGGCGCGGCGCCTTGAGGCGATTGCTCTATACGGCGAGATTCCACGGCCCGGGCCCGAGGAAGTCGAACCGAGCGAAACCCTACGCGACATCGATGAGCGGACAGCTGTGCTCGTCGATCGACTGCTCGAGGGCGTCCCCGAAAACGAGGACGATCGGTCGACCGCGCAGCAGGCGCGCTACCTGATGGCTCACAGCCTCAACTGGCACCGCCGCGAGGGAAAATCCGAGTGGTGGGAGTACTACCGCAAGTGTTCCTTGACCGACGAGCAGTTGGTGGAGGATCGGGAAGCGATTGGCGCGATCGAGTTTCGCGGCGAGGTGCGGCCGGAGCACCGTTCGAACGTCTTTCGCTATTGGTTCGATCCGAACCAGGAGTACAAGATCGGGGTTGGCGACCAACCGCACGACCCACGGACAGAATCAGGCGCCGGCGAAGTGGTGGCAATGGATCCGATCGCGGGGTGGATCGAGCTGAGTCGCGGCGTGAAGTCGGAGTCACCGTATCCGACGTCGCTCATCCCAGCCAGTCCGATCCCGACTAAGGAGCAACGCGATGCTCTGATGCGACTGGGCCAACGCGTCGCCGACCTCGGCTTTGCTGGGACGGGCCCCTACCAGGCGGCCCGCGATCTGCTCTGCCTCGAGCCGCCGAGGATCGAGGGTGTCATCGAAGGGGCGCCGCTGGTGCAGGCGGGCGAACGAGCAAAGGACGTGGCGTTGCTGTTAGCGCCTCGGCTCGACAACACCTGCCTGGCGATTCAGGGGCCGCCGGGCTCCGGGAAGACAACGATCGGCGCCGAGTTGATCGTCGACCTGGTCAGACGCGGCAAGCGCGTTGGGATAACGGCGAATAGTCACAAGGTCATTGGCAACCTGCTCGACAAAACGATGGGGGAGGCGAGGCGCAGAGGAAAGGTAGTCCGCGCCATGCAGAAGGCCGACGAGCGCGATCGATGCGCTTCACAAGATGTTCAATGCACCAACAGCTCATCGACCGTCGAAGCTGCGTTAGCCGCGGATGAGGTTGAGGTCGTCGCCGGAACGCCCTGGCTCTTCGCCCGCGCCAGCTTTCCCGCGAAGCTGGATTACCTGGTCGTCGACGAGGCTGGGCAGATGGCGTTGGCGAACGTTCTTGCAATCGCTGGCGCAGCACACAACCTTATATTGTTGGGCGATCCGAACCAGCTAAGGCAGCCTTCCCACGGGATCCATCCGGAAGGCGTCGACCGATCCGTACTCGATCACGTCATCCAGGACCAGCCGACGATGCCGACCGCCTACGGGCTCTTCCTTGAGACAACCTACCGTTTACACCCCACGGTCTGCGCTTTCGTATCCGAGGCCTTCTACGACCGCAAGCTCGAGCCGGACGAATCGACTAAACGCCAGAACCTCGCGGTAAGCAACGGCACTGGCGGGCTTGGGTTGCGGTATCTATCCGTTGACCACAGCGGCAATCGGACGCTGTCGCCGGAAGAGGCCGACCGAGTTAACCAAACCTTCCGATCACTTCTTGGCCTACCGTGGACCGATCGCGAAGGGGCCACACGCCCGCTCGCTGTTGATGATGTGTTGGTCGTCGCGCCGTACAACGCCCAGGTCCGCCGGCTTATCGAGACACTTCCGGGCGGAGCGCGGGTCGGCACCGTCGACAAGTTCCAGGGCCAGGAAGCGCCCGTCCTCATCTACTCGATGGCAACCTCGACGGTCGACGACGCCCCTCGCGGCATGGATTTCCTGTTCAGCCTAAACCGCCTAAACGTGGCGGCTTCTAGGGCTCAAGGATTGGTGATCTTGATGTGCAGCCCCGAGTTGCTCAAGGCCCGTTGCCGCACGCCCGACCAGATGCGACTCGCGGGTGCCCTCTGCAGGCTGGTTGAGTTTGCAACACCCGGATGAAGCCGTGCCTAAGGCCGATCTGGCAAGACCGAGCGTGTGGAGATGCCCTGCCCAGATCGGTTGGAACCCAAAATAATGAAGAGGTCTGCAAAACCTCCACCACGGGTTCGAATCCCGCACTCGCCTCCAGTTTTTTCAAGACGAAGTTAGGCGGCGACAAGCGGTATTGGCCGACGGCGGCGAAATTTGACCACAATTCATGAAGCAAAAGGCGGAGGTCTCTCTCAGATGGCTCCTGGGATCCTGGCTGCTGCTCGTCCTCTGGGTTCTCAACGTCGTGCTGCTTGCGGCGGTCATCGCCGATGTCTTCCTGCCGGTGCCGAGCAACGCCAGCCAGACAACAGGCAAGCTTCGCGAGGCCGCTCTACCTCTGTTTGGATCTGGCTTCTTCGGCCTGTTCGTTTTCACCCTCCAGACAACCCGAGGTCGGCTCGAGCGACGCTATGACCTCCGCCGGAACGCATCCGGATTGCTCATGGCTGCGGTACAGACGCTGCTCGAGCTGCAGCGAGAGTTGAAGCACTTCCCAAAGGGACGGCCCCAACTGCCGATTCCAGAACAGGGACCGGTCAAGCTAGGCAACTTCGACAGGGCCTACGAGCTCGAGCAAGAGTGGCGTCGCCTCTATCGCGAGGGTGAGCGCGACCTCATCCTGGACGAGGGACCCGAGGGGACGACATTCAAGGTCTGGCGTACTCTCCGCGACAGTTTTTGGGACTGGAACAATGCGCTAGCCGACAGGGCCGACGCAGCCAAGCTCCTGACCCTGGAAAGCGCACTCAATGCCAATGCCAAGGCGTTCGGTGAGCAGCTTCGTACCGCTCTACGGAGTCTCGGGTAACGCAACAGATTACCTGATGAGAGCATTCGTGACTTCGACTCTGCTCGTTGCTGAAGACATCAAGTGGACAGACGTCGTCACCGCCTGGGGCACCCTGATATCGGCGATTGGGGCCGTGGCAGCGGCGGCCGTCGCCGTCCTCATCGCCGGGTGGTTGTCACCCCGAGAGGCGCAGCGAGCGGCCGACGCCGTCGAGGAGCGTCAGCGGAGTCGGGAGGAAGCGGCCGAAGACCGGCGGTTCAGGACTGCTGCCCTTCTCGCTCTTGACGAGCTCCGCGGGAACCTCTCAATCCTCGAAATCGCGAAGATGACCAACGAGATCCCGGCATCGCTTGCATTCGAGACGTACAGGGACCATCAACTGCTGTTGGCACTTCATCTCAAGCCAGCGGACCGCGACGACGTGCGGGCCGCATACGTTTACGCGCGGGCGCCACGAGTGTTTGCCCAAAGGGGGAACTTTGCGCCAGAGCCCGCTCAGCAGAACGTCGAGGCCGCTCGGGCAAAGACCGAACGGGCCATTGTTGTCCTGGGCTGGGTGGCGAACGAGTTGCCCGGTGGGTACAGAAACCTGTGACAGCGTCCGGACCAGGGTGACCACCATTACCGTCGATACGTCGGTCGTGATCGGAGCGGTGAAAGGAGACTGCCCGATGGCGGGGGAGCTGTTTGAGCGTGCCCGGAAGGGTGAACTCGATGTCGCGGTAACCACGCGCCTGGAGCACGAGCTCACCAAGACCGAGCCCGTCGGCGAGCTTGCTGAGTTCCTCCGCACACGTCCCGTGGTCGGTGCCCCATTCCGCTGGGGTGTCAGCAAGTGGGATGGCGGCGATACCTGGGCCGCTCCGTCAAGTCCAAACCCATCAACCGACCAGATCGACTCCGATCACCTGGAGGCGCACAAGGCCAGTGGCCGGCATTTCTTCGTGACCTGCGAAAAGGGTCGCGTACTGAAGTGGGCGACCGAACGTGGCATTACATCAGTGTCCCCGGCCCAGCTGCTCGAGAGGCTGGACAATCCGCGCGCCGAGTGACGGCGGCGGCTTCCGATAAGCCGACCACCCATGGCCTAGACCTGCGTCGCGCGGCGGCCCATGCAAGCTGTTTGAGAATTGGTGGATCAACAAGCTCTTACCTAAACAATCGCATCTACCTGTTGTGATTAGTCGTCCTTTTAGGTAAGATCTTTCCCTATGAGCGAGCGATTTTTCACGGTCGAGGAGGTCGCCGAAAAACTCAAGCTGACCAAGGTGACGGTCCTTCGCTGGATCAAGAACCAAAAGCTACCGGCCGTCAACCTGGGTGGGACCTCTGGGTACCGCGTCCGCGGCGCAGAGGTGGAGGCCTTCCTTTGGACCGAGTACGGCGGGCTGAAGGCTCACCTCAGCCGGGCGGCCGTTGCAGTCTCGCAAGCAGCGGAGGCAGCGAGGGATTATGGCGACCGATTCAGCAACGCGGCTATGGCGAAGCGGAGCGTTGAATTAGGTGAAGAAGCAACCCGGCTGTTTCAGGAAGCGGAGCATTTTCGCGACGTCCAAGGCTTCTACAGGCCTGCTACTAGTCCGGGAACGCTTCAAGAGCTCCAACCGTTCATGTCGGCGGCTCAGGTCTACAACTCAGCGAATGAAGATTTTCAGGTTGTGGCCATCATGGTTCGAGACGCCATTGGGGACCGCTCCTCCGCATCATCCGTGCAGGCGATTAGGCAGTGGCTCCTCAAGGCCGAGGCTAGCAACCCACCGGACACTGAGCAGGGGCGCCTTGTGCGCATCGCCGGTCCGCTGCTGCTCAACAGGTACGTGCGCAAACCAGCTGCCAAAGCCTAGGTGGATACGGGCCTAGGTGCTCTGCTCGGGGCAGTTGCTGGCTACTTTCTAAGGCCGCTCGGTGATTGGTTTCATGACGTGCGGATCGGTCGCAAGGAGCGCCTGCGCCGACAAGCTGACTCCGAGAGAGAGACGCTAGTTGCGGCCCAGGGCAGCATGCTGCAGTTGGAGCGGGCATCTGCTGCTGCTTATCGAGCAAATCCGATGCAGCTGCAGCCACTAGCCCATCCCGTCGTGCAGACGCTGTTCCGGGAAGACCAAGCACTCGAGGATGCGGTCATCGGCATGAAGATGGTTCGGGTGCGTGTCGCAGACGACAAGATGCGGACCCTCCTTGCCGCATTCGAAGAAGCCGCCATGACCGCGGCACATCCGGAGTCTGCTGACCAGGCAGTCCCCGCGAGCGATGCTAGGCGGGCAGCATTCGACGCGGCGAACGAGCGGCTCGGCGAGCTGCTCCGAGGCCTCCCATAATGCTGCTTTCCCGACCGCACGCAGCTCGACGTTATCAGTCATGATTGGTGCGGCGGCATCAGCGGCGACTACCTCGGGCAGCGACAGTGGAATTGCTCCAGCGATCATCGGAGCGGTGGCTGCTATTTCTGTCGCGTTGATTTCAAGTATCGCTAGCTACGTTTTGGCTGTACGGCAGTCTCGTCAGGATCTGAAAGCGCGCCTTAAACAAACTGGTGCCGAGGGAGAACAGGCGCGTGAGACGGCTAAGCGCCAGTACGAACTGGAAGCAATTAAGCGTTTCCGGGCCGACGTTGGGCCGGCAAAGGGCCAGATTATCGAAGCGGTGCACGACCTGAACGATCGCCTTCGAAGCCTATTTGGGAATCCTCAAGCTCCAGGCTGGACGTCCCGTCACGGGTACTACCAACAGACGTTCATATGGTTGGTACTCAGACCATTCACCTGGCGCGAGTTACTGCGCCGACGCACGACGTACTTAGATCAGAGCCTGTCTGATCTAGTGTTGGACGAATACGCTTTTCTGCGCGATTGCCATCAGATCGAGAAGTCCTTAACTGATGCTGCAGCTTTTGCAGGCACCGGATATGACGACACGCATTCAACGGCGCATGCCTTTGCCGGAAACCTCCGTGAAGGGGCTGAGTTACTCATTGTCGGAAGTTCGGGCGGTGAGATTTGCATGAGTGCGAGCGAATTTCGCGACCAACTTGGCAGTCTGCGCGAGCGCGAGCCCATCGCGGAGATCGAGCCATTACTATCAAACCCTGACCAGGTCGATCGCGTTACATCCTACAAGCTCGCCCGACTTTTGATCTTATACCAGGCGTGCTCAATCTTCCTCAATGACTGGCATCTGCCGTACAGGCACTTTGAGTCAGCGCAGTCTGTCATCGAGCTTCTTGCGATAGTACGAGACGAGGACATCCGTGGCGCCGTCCAACAATACCTTGCAAAAGGGACTCAAGTTGAGGCTCTCGCCGCTCCCGGGCATAATCGCTACCGATGATTGAAGTCATTATGGGAAGGAAGCGCCGATGATCGGCGGACCGCTTAAGGGCCAGGTCGACAAGCTGTGGGACGCCTTCTGGTCCGGCGGCATCTCAAACCCCTTGGAGGTCATCGAGCAAATCACCTATCTGCTCTTCTTCCGGCGTCTCGATGATCTACAGACTCTGGAGGAGAACAAGGCGCGGACGCTCAAGAAGCCGATAGAGAGGCGGATCTTCTCCGAAGGGAACGATCCGAGGGGGCGCTCCTACAACGACCTCAGATGGTCGCGATTTCGCCACGTAGCGCCCGAGGAGATGTTCGCGATCGTCGGCGAGCACGTCTTTCCCTTTCTTCGGGGTTTGGGCGGCGAGGGTTCGACTTACGCGCAACACATGAAGGACGCCAGGTTTACCATCCCGACGCCGGGACTACTGGCCAAGGTGGTTGACCTCATCGCGGACATCCCGATGGAGGATAGGGACACCAAGGGCGATCTGTACGAGTACATGCTTAGCAAGATCGCCACGGCGGGGCAAAACGGGCAGTTCCGCACGCCGCGACACATCATTCAGCTAATGGTGGAACTGGTGGCGCCGACGCCAAAGGACATCATTTGCGATCCTGCCTGCGGCACTGCCGGATTCCTGATCTCGGCCGGGGAGTATCTGCGCCGTGCTTACCCGAAGATGTTGCAGGACGCGAAACCGCGATCCCACTTCCACGAGACCATGTTCCACGGCTTCGATTTCGACAACACGATGCTGCGGATCGGAAGCATGAACATGTTGCTCCACGGGATCGAGAATCCGGACATCCGCTACCGGGATTCACTGGCGCAGGACCATGCCGGCGAGGAGGAGAAATACACGCTGGTTCTCGCCAATCCGCCCTTCGCCGGATCGCTCGATTACGAGAACACGGCCAAGGATCTGCTCGCTGTCGTCAAGACCAGGAAGACCGAGCTGCTCTTCCTCGCTTTATTCCTTCGACTGCTCAAACCAGGCGGACGAGCCGCCGTGATCGTTCCCGAGGGGGTCTTATTTGGGTCCAGCAATGCGCACACGGCGCTAAAAAAAATCTTGGTCGAGGATCAAAAGCTCGAGGCGGTGATTTCGCTGCCTAGCGGCGTGTTCCGACCATATGCAGGCGTGTCGACCGCGGTGCTGGTGTTCACCAAGACCGACTCGGGCGGTACGGACCATGTCTGGTTTTACGACCTTGGTTCAGACGGCTGGTCTCTCGATGACAAGCGAGCGCCCCTGCTTCCGGAGGAGAAACTAGGCGTTGCGCCCAGGCAGCCGCTTACCGCTGAGGAGCACGCCCAGAATAATCTGCCTGACGTGGTAGCCCGATGGCGGAAGAGGGACTCTACAGAGGTAGAGCGGACTCGCGCCGAGCAGAGTTTTTGCGTGGCCAAGGCGCAGATCGCCTTGCAGGGATACGACCTAAGCGTGAATCGCTACCGAGAGGTCATCCCAGAGGAGGTGAAACACCGACCGCCCAACGAGATCATCGCCGAATTGCAGGAGCTTGAAGGGGAGATCCAGGCTGGCCTCAGCGAGCTAGAAGCGATGGTAGGGTGACCGACTTGGCTTGGGTCCCACTGGGTCAGCTCGTGACAATTGCCGGAGGCGGCACCCCTCAACGAGATAACCCATCGTATTTCGGGGGAGACATCCCGTGGGTTACGCCAAAGGACATGAAGACGTCACACCTGAGTGGCAGCCAGATCCGCATTACGGACCTTGGACTACGCGAAAGCGCGACCAAGCTAGTCCCGGCCAACTCGGTGCTGATCGTCGTTCGCTCGGGTGTGTTGAAGCATTCCATCCCGGTGGCCATCAATCGGGTACCAGTGGCTCTGAACCAGGATATGAAAGCATTGACGGCCGGACCAAAAGTTGATCCCGAGTACCTCGCGCACTTCCTGCGGGCAGCAGCGCCAACCATCCTCACGTGGGTTCGAGCCACGACAGCTGACAATTTCCCGATAGAGAAACTTCGTTCGCTGGAGGTGCCGCTACCGGACCTTCCGAAGCAGCGACGTATCGCCGACATTCTCGACCGAGCCGATGCCCTCCGGGCCAAGCGTCGGAAGAGTCTCGTTCAGCTAGACGGACTAAACCATTCACTCTTCCGGACGATGTTTGGGGGCGAGAAGTACGAGCATGGTTCATGGCCGCTCGTCACGGTTGGGGAGTTCGCAACTACTATCACGAAGGGGACCACTCCAACAACTCTCGGATTCGCGTTCGCGCCACGAGGCATTCCGTTCATCCGAGTTCTCAACCTCTTTGGAGGTGGCGTCGACGAGAAGATCGACGCCCGGTACATTTCTCGCGATGTGCATCTCACACTCGCGCGATCAATAATCAAGCCGGGTGACGTTCTGATTTCCATTGCTGGCACTGTTGGCCGGGTGGGCTTGGTCGGGAACAGATATGCCGAAATGAATTGCAATCAGGCGGTTGCAATCATTCGCACGAACGGCGACAGAGTGCTTGGGGAATTTCTTGCGTACTGGTTGATGAGTGCGAGCGCGCAGAGACAAATGCGGGGCGCACAGGTCACGGCCACAGTGACGAATCTCAGCCTCGGCCAATTGCGAAGCATGCGGCTACGGCTTCCGCCGATGCACTGGCAGTCAGCCTTTGTCGATCGGACTGCGCAGACAGAGCGCATACGCGCTCTCGGCAGCAGAAGCATGATCCAGCTCGATTCTCTCTTTTATTCCCTCCAGCGCGGCGCCTTCGTGGGACAGCTGTGACCAACTACTCCTTCCTGGTGCATGAGTGGCCCGACATCCAGGAGGCCGCCGTCAAGGCCGAGGAAAACGCGCGCCGCGATCCGCGTACCTCGTGCTTCTACGCCCGCCGCGCCCTTGAGTTGGTCGTCCATTGGGCCTACAAGGCGGACAGCTCTCTGCACCTGCCGTATCAGGACAACCTCAGCGCTCTTATACATGACCCTAGCTTCAAGAAGATTGCCGGCGGTGCGGTCTTCACAAAAGCTCGCTATATAGCACAGATCGGGAACCGGGCTGTACACGAGCACCGTCGTATTCCCGAGGCGCTTTCGATGGCAGTTGTCGAGGAGCTCTTCCACGTCTGCTATTGGCTGGCGCACACCTATGCCCGCGGTGCCACGCCCGATCCTCGCCTGACGTTCGATCCGGCGCTTTTACCAGCTTCGGGCAGCGCGATTCCCGTCCAGACCACTGTGAGGCTGCAGGCGCTAGAAGCGGCTCTCGCCGAGCGCGACGAGAAGCTCACCGTGCTTCTTACCGACAAGACAGACCTCGATGCGGAGCTGAGGCAGCTGCGTGCGGAGATAGTGGAGGCAAAGCGCAAGAACGAGCAGCGGCCCGATGACCACGACTACTCAGAGGCCGACACCCGTGACCGCTTCATCGACCTGCTGCTGCACGAAGCTGGTTGGCCGCTCGACCAACCTCGCGACCGCGAGTTCGAAGTCACCGGAATGCCAACCAAGGGCGGGCGAGGCTTCGTTGACTACCTTCTTTGGGGGGACGACGGAAGGCCGCTTGGGCTGGTCGAGGCAAAGCGGACTAGGAAGGATCCCAAGATCGGGCGGCAGCAAGCCAAGCTTTACGCCGATTGCCTGGAGTCTCAATTTGGGCAGCGGCCTGTGATCTTCTACACGAACGGGTACGAGCATTGGCTCTGGGACGACGTCATGTACGCGCCGCGTTCGGTCCAAGGCTTCTATACCAAGGACGAGCTGGAGCTCATGATCCAGCGACGCTCGACGCGGCGGTCATTGGCAACGGCGGACATCAACCGGGCGATCGTCGAACGTTACTACCAGCAGCGGGCGATCCGCAGAATAGGGGAGAGCTTCGAACGAGACCGTGAACGCAAGGCGCTGCTGGTTATGGCCACAGGCGCGGGGAAAACGCGCACCATCATTGCCCTGGTGGACCTGCTGATCCGGTGCAATTGGGCAAAGAGGGCGCTCTTCTTGGCCGATCGCATCGCCTTGGTGAACCAGGCTGTCGGGGCGTTTAAGAATCATCTGCCGTCTTCAGTTCCTGTCAATCTCGTCACGGATAAGAACGAGGATGGTCGGGTCTATATCTCCACCTATCCCTCGATGATGGGTCTGATCAACGAAATCCGGGAGGGAAGGCGGCGCTTTGGTCCAGGCTATTTCGACCTTGTAGTCATCGACGAGGCGCACCGCTCCGTTTACCAAAAGTACAGGGCAATTTTCGAATACTTTGACAGTCTCCTCGTGGGGCTGACGGCAACGCCCAAGGATGAGGTAGACGTCAACACCTACGGCCTGTTTGACCTCGAGCGCGGCGTGCCGACGGACGCTTATTCACTAGAGGAGGCAGTCAACGACGGTTTCCTTGTACCACCGCGGGCTGTAAGCGTTCCGGTCAAGTTCCAGAGACAAGGCATCGAATATAAGGATCTCAGCGAAGAGGACAAGGAGCTCTGGGATGCTATGGAGTGGGATGAGGACGGCAACATCCCAACGCGCGTGGAGCCGGCGGCGCTCAATGCTTGGCTCTTCAACGAGGACACCGTCGATAAGGTCCTTGCGCACCTCATGCTGAACGGCCTCGCTGTGAATGGAGGCGATCGCCTTGGTAAAACGATTATCTTTGCTAAGAATCAAGCCCACGCGGAGTTCATCATCGAGCGGTTCGATGCCAACTATCCGCAGTACAAGGGTGCCTTCGCTCGCACCATCCACCACGGCGTGACCTACGCACAGACAATCATCGACGACTTCTCGGCCACGGGGAAGATGCCACATATCGCTGTCTCTGTCGACATGCTCGACACGGGCATCGACATTCCCGATGTCATTAACCTGGTGTTTTTCAAGCCTGTGTATTCCAAGACAAAGTTTTGGCAGATGATGGGCAGAGGCACCCGCTTGCGGCCCGACCTTTTCGGTCCCGGAGACAGCAAGACCTGCTTTTACGTGTTCGATTTCTGCGCTAATTTTGAATTTTTCCACCAGAACCTTCCTGCTACCGAGGGGCGGCTCAGTGATTCGCTCAGCAAACAGCTATTCACCACCCGTCTTGAACTGATCGCCGCCCTCGATGGGGACAGCGCTGACCCGGCGCTGCGGCAGGAGACCGCTGTCTCTCTTCACGCTCAGGTGGCGGCGATGAATGTTGACAACTTCATCGTCCGTCCGAAGCGACGCCTTGTCGAAAAGTACGCCAACGCGGGGGCCTGGGAGACGCTCGACAAGGAAGACCACCACATCCTTGCGACGGAGATCGCCGGCTTACCCTCCCAGCTTGAGCCCGAGGACGAAGAGGCGAAGCGGTTCGACATGTTGATGCTGCGACTGCAGCTATCTGTGCTTCGGCACGAGCCCTCATTTGACCGACTGCGCACGATGGTCATCGAGATCGCCGGCCTGCTTGAAGAGCAGGGGAACATTCCGATGATCCGGGAGCAGTTGCCGCTAATTTCGGAGCTGCAGTCTGATGAATGGTGGCAAGACACGACCGTCGCCATGTTGGAGGATGCGCGCAAGAAGCTCCGCTCGCTTGTCCGTCTCATCGAGAAGAGCAGACGTAAGCCCATTTACACCGATTTCCAGGATGAAATTGGAGAGGCGATAGAACTGGTCCTAATGGACGCCGTTCCTACGCTGTCGATGGACGCTTTCCGGGAGAAAGCGAGAGCCTTCGTCCGCCAACACGATGACAACATCGCCATCCACCGGCTCCGGATGAATAAGCCACTGACGACTAAGGATCTGCAGTCCCTCGAGGCCTTGTTGGCGCTGAGTAGCATTGGTGATTACAAACTCATCGCAAAGGCCAAGGAAGACAGTCACGGACTTGGCCTCTTCGTGCGAGGATTGGTGGGACTCGACAAGGGCGCCGCTAATGAGGCCTTCGCAGATTTCATCGCAGGCCGAACGCTCACAGCAAATCAGATTGAGTTCGTTAACCTCATCATCGAGCACCTCACCAATCAGGGCGTGGTGAGCGCGGCACGGTTCTACGAGTCGCCCTTCACGGACATCGCGCCATTGGGGCCGCAGGGAATCTTTAGCGAAGCAGAGGTTGAGGAACTTGTCGCGATCTTAGACCGCGTCCGCTCGTCCGCCGAGGCGGCGTGACGATCCCTGCTTAGGAGGGCATCGTATGGCTGAAATCACTAAACGACGCAAGGGTGAGCTTGTTCGAGCAGTCTTTGAGGTACTGCTGGATGAACCAAATGGCCTCCAGGCGCAGGAAGCCCTCCGCCGAGTCGAAGCGGTCCGTCCCCCAACTCCATTCGAACAGAGTGACTACCCAAAGAATCCTGGCCAACGTCGATTTGAAAAAGTCATCCGCTTCAGCACCATTACGTCAGTGAAGGCGGGCTGGTTGGCGAAAGGCGACGGGAGATGGTCCGTAACCCCGCTAGGTAAGGAGGCATACGCGAAATTCTCGTCCCCAGAAGCATTCATCGACGAGGCTTGGCGCTTGTATCGGGCCTGGAAGGGAGCCCAGCCGAAAGCGCCCGATGTCGAGGAAACGGAAGCGGACGAAGTGGAGACGTCCGTCGTGCTTGAAGAGGCTGAGGAAAGCGCGCGAACCCAAATCCGCGAATACGTGGAGAAAATGCCACCGTACGATTTTCAGAATTTGGTTGCCGCGCTCTTGAGGGCCATGGACTATTTCGTTTTCCACGTGGCTCCGCCCGGGCCAGATCGAGGGGTTGACATTATCGCCTTTAGTGACCCACTTGGAACAAGGGTGCCACGCATCAAAGTGCAGGTAAAACGTCAAGAATCGCCAGTGCCAGCCGATAAGCTCCGTTCGTTCCTGTCCACAATCGGAGAAACCGACGTCGGAATCTTCGTTTCGACGGGTGGCTTTACCAGTGACGCCCAGGAGGAAGCTCGTCACGAGAAGCGCCATATCACCGTGATTCATCTCGATGATCTCGTCCGACTTTGGATCAAGCACTTTGACAAGGTTGCGGAGTCAGATAAACAACTCCTGCCGATCCGCGCTGTGTACTTCCTTGCGCCAAGTTAACGCAGCACCGAGACTCAGGCCGGCATCGGTGACTATTTTGCGTCTGGACGACATCAGAGGGTAGGCCAGCATGAACTACCGCAGGCTTGGAAAACTGACTCGCAAAGATCGTGAACGCCTACGGAAGTCTTGGGTCGAGAAGGACGGCCACTACATGTGGATCGCTCCAACTGAACAATGGGACGCCAATAAAGCAAGATGGCGTGACCCGAAAATCAGTGGCTGGCAAGGCGCTGAGATCATTCTTCCTGTCGTTCACGAGAATGGTGCAGAAAAGCCAGAGCCATTTCGGGGAGCGCGGGCCATGTGGTATGAAGCTGGGTTTGCCCTGCCTGACGCGGATCTCAACAACGTCTGCGGCGAGCCTCGCTGCGTGCGACCCGAACATTTGAGAGCCGATTGACCACGGGCGACGCGCCGATCATCTCGACATACGATTCAACAGGCTTCATCACAAGCTCTTTGGGCAACCATTAGCTCACGCGGTTCCAGCGGTAGCGCCCAGATTGCGCCGGGCCGCTTCGGCTAGGCTAAGGCGCTGAATGAAGAGTAGCCCAGAGGTCGAGCGCTGGTTCGCAGAAAAGAAGCTCTCCGCCGAGGCCACCAATCCGACGCGTGCGCGAGATCATCCTCCGCGCTGACCGCCGGATGACCGAGTTCGTGAAGTACGGGACGCAAACCTTCGGCTACGACGGCGACTTTGCCACCTTCGTCCAGGTGACCAACGAGAAGCAGGTGTCATTGATGTTTAATCGCGGAGCGCGGATTCCAGGAAAGTTCGCCCATCTCGAGGGGACGGGCCCGAGCGCGCGCTTCATGCGCTTCGCCGACCCGGCCGAGGCACAGGCGCGCCCCGCTGAGCTCGGCAAGATCGTTGTTGCCTGGTGCTCGCTCACTCCGGCCGAGCGGGGTTCCGCTAAGAAGGCGTGAGTACACGGCCGTTCACCGAAGTCGGCGCCGCCGTCGTCGGAACGGGCTTTATCGGCGTGGTGCATGTCGAGGCCTTGCGCCGGCTGGGCGTGCAGGTGCATGGCGTGGTTGGATCCAGCCAAGTCCGGGCCGCGGAACGCGCCGCTGCGCTCGGGCTGCCGTCCGCGTACGAGAGCTTCGAGGCCATGCTCGCTGACCCGCGGGTCGATGTCGTACACATAACGTCGCCGAATCACCTTCACTACCGGCAGGCCGCAGCGGCCTTGGCTGCGGGCAAGCATGTCGTTTGCGAGAAGCCGCTCGCGATGACGTCGGCTGAAACGGGGGAGCTCGTTCGGCTCGCGCGGGCGAGCGGCCTCGTCCATGCTGTCAACTTCAACATCCGCTTCTATCCGATTAACCGCCATCTACATCAGCTGGTGCGCGAAGGCGGGCTCGGTGACGTCCGCCTCGTGTCTGGCCATTACCTGCAGGACTGGCTGCTCCTCGACACCGATTGGAATTGGCGGCTCGAGCCAGGACTGGGCGGGAGCCTGCGAGCCGTTGCCGACATCGGCTCACACTGGATGGACCTGACCAGCCACGTCGCCGGGCAGCGGATCGTCTCCGTGATGGCCGACTTGAAGACCTTTATCCCGGTCCGCCGCCAGCCCATCGGGCCGGTTGAAACCTTCTCCGATAAGCCGTCCGGTGCGACAACCGCCCGAACGATCACGACCGAGGACTGCGCGACCATCCTGCTCCGCTACGAGAACGGGGCGATCGGCAACCTGACCATTTCGCAGATCAGCGCCGGACGCAGGAACACGCTCGAGTTCGAAATCGATGGATCCACCTCCGCCGCAGCCTGGAACTCCGAGCGTCCCGACGACCTGTGGATCGGCAATCGCGGAAAGCCGAACGAGCTCCTGCCACGCGACCCGGCCCTGCTGAACCCGGAAGGACGTGATGCGGCTAGCTTGCCGGCCGGACATAACGAGGGCTTCGCGGACACGTTCAAGGCGCTGTATCGAGCGGTCTACCGCGCGGTGGCCGGGGATGGCGCGGCCGAGCCCGACTATCCGACATTTGTCGATGGGCACGACTCGATGCTCGTCTGCGAAGCGGTCGCGCGCAGCGCCCGCCAGGGTTCCTGGGCGTCGGTGGACCGCACGGCGCCTGTGCTCTCCCGGTAACCGCCGGGCAGCGGACGTCGCACGGCTCGGCCCACGGGAAGCCGAAAAACCACGATGCGTCCAGTTACTTGATTAAATTTGGGCAATCTGCTACCACCTAGGCATCAGTGCCGATGAGACCCTTCGAACGAACAGGTAGGGCATTTCTCGGGCTAGCGCTGGTTGCCCTGGCCTATTGGCTGGCGGCTCGCCTGAGCTTGAACCTGGCGCTGGTGCATGGCCAGGTAACACCTGTCTGGCCTCCGACGGGGATCGCGCTGGTAGCGATGCTCCTGATGGGCCGCCGGGCCTGGCCGGCTATCGCCATTGCCGCGTTCGCGGTCAACCTTCCAATTAGCCCCTCACCACTGGCTGCGGCCCTCATTGCCCTCGGCAACACGCTGGCTCCCCTCGTTTCAGTCGAGCTGCTCCGGCGAGTCGGCTTCCACCGCGAACTGGACCGGCTGCGCGATGCGATCGCCCTCATCGTGATTGCGGCTCTAGCCGGCATGATGATCAGCGCGACCATCGGGAGTGTCGTGCTCGTCCTCTCAGGTGCCGTTCCGGCGACCGAATTCGGGCCGACGTGGGCGGTCTGGTGGACCGGAGACGCGATGGGCATCCTGCTTGTGGCGCCACTCCTCTTGAGTATTCTCGCGCGCCCTTCCGAACCAGTCCTCAGTTGGCGACGGCGTCTGGAGCTGGCGGGTCTGCTGGCCGGCACGGCCGTCGTGACCTACGTGCTTTTCCAGAATCGGCTGCGGCTCGAATACCTGGTTCTTCTTCTGATCATGACCACGGCCTGGCGGTTCCGCCTACGAGGTGCCGCACCCGCGGCGCTGATCGCGTCGGGAGTCGCCATCTGGTCAGCCCTCCAGGGGGTCGGCCCCTTCTTTGGCGAGACGCTGCTCCAGAAGATGGTTACCCTCCAGGTCTTCAACGTCAGCGTGGCGGTGGCATCGTTCCTCCTCGCCGCCTTTGTGGACACGCACGAGCGTGAGGAAGAGATGTCCCGCCTTTACGAGTCTGCCAAGTACGCCAGCGAGGCCAAGACTCGCTTTCTCCACCTGGCCGCGCACGAGTTGCGGACCCCGATCACGGTCTTGACCGGCTATTTGTCGTTGATGTCCGATGGCACCCTCGGTGCTGTCCCCGACGGATGGAAAAAGTCGCTCGATATCCTGATTGGCAAGACTCGGGAGTTGAACCGAATCGTGGCCGATCTCCTCGAAGCCTCGCGAATCGAGGCGAACGCGTTGTCACGCAATCCGAGCCAGATCGACCTGCGGAAGGTTGTCCGCGATGCCAGGGAACGCGCTCTGCCCCGGGCCGTTCTGGTCGGCGCGGAGATTACAAACGGCACGACCGACGATCCGGTTGTCGTGGAGGCTGATGCAAGCCAGGTCGGTCGCATCCTGGACAATCTCATCAACAACGGCCTGTCGTACAGCCTCCAGCCGGCGCGGCTGTCGATCAGTCTGTCGGCCGAGGGGGATCGGGCCGTCGTGCGGGTCGCGGACAACGGGGTCGGCATTCCTGAGGACGAACGGGAGCGGGTCTTCGAGCGCTTCCATCGGACCAACGAACCTGCCTTCCGCAGCATTCCGGGCACGGGGCTCGGACTGTATATCAGTCGGCAGCTTGCCCAAGGTCACGGAGGCAGCCTCGTGATCGAAAGCAGCACGCGACGTGATGGGACAGTCTTCGCTCTCGCCCTCCCGCTCTCGGTGATGGCGCCAACCCCGGTCCTGACAGTCCCCGACGATCCGAGCGAAGTATCCGCCCCGACAGCCGACCTGACCGAGGCGCTGACGCTGCCCGCTGGCCGACGATTGGGCTGACAGGGCTTGACGCCGACTAACTCAGGAGCCTTGCTGGCCGCTTCCTCCTGACTGTTCGTTATCCTCGCCGGCGAAAAAGCTGCCGTTGCGCTCATTGACGAGCTCCGCGAATGTCTCGTGCGACGTGCTGGCGGCCGCCGACTGGAATTTGAAGTGCTTGCTGGGTACCTTGCACGACCAAGCCATCGTGGCGTGGGTCAGGATCCCCTTAAAGGTGAACCGGTTGGGACCTGAATCGGTCGCCTCTGCCTTGCCGGTATTGCCCTTCCAGTGCATGTCAAACGATGCGGTGGCGGCATCGGGCGGCGTCTGCGTCGTTCCTGGCGGGAGGGCCGGCAGCGAGTTCGCCAGCTGTCGATAGTCCTTGAGGCGGAGGTTGTGGACTTGGTAGCGCGCGCCATCGTCGAGTTCGTCCGCGTCGACGTGGACCCAGCTATCGGGGATCCGGACCGTCCAGAAAAGGCCGCTGGGCGCGATGCCCGGGCTCAGGTCGTGTTTCTGGTGAGTATCGGGCGCCAGAGGATCCACCGGACCCTCATAGATGTCGAGTCATATGAAGCCGAAAGTTCCTTCGTGCTCCTCGCCATCCATCCCGATGTATTCGCCGCGCATGAACCGGTTGTCGCTGTCGAAGTTGACGGTCTTCGAGTCTCCCGTTCGCGTATTCCAGGCGGTGCCGGTGCCCTGCACCGCCGCGACCCCGGTGGTTCCCCGGTAGTTGAAGATCGTGCTCGGCTCCACCCCGGGACCGAGAAACGCATGGTAGCCGGGAAAGAATCCGCCCGGAATCGGAACCGGATCCCGGCCGGACGCGTCGGCGAGCACCGGGAACCACATCGGCGAGGTTGCGACCGCGGCCGTAGCGACGGCCGTTGTCCCGAGAAACTGCCGCCGCGACATCGCGCGCTGCCAGAAATGATCGTGTCCCACATAGGGACGGCGGGCCACTGCCTGCCACATGCTGTCGCCCATTTCCCCTCCTTGAAGGCCAAACCCCGACCCTGCCCTCCCCCAGATGGGGAGGGATTGAGTCCCTGCTTTCCCCAACAAGCAGAGATCCCTACCTAGGCGACGATACGCCGGTCACTCAGGGTGTCAATACTTGTCTTGGCAATACCTGAGGCCGCTCCGGAGTTCAGCCGGTCGGGTGGTCCTGAATCGTTCCTCGCAGTGGAATCTCGGGAAGGAAGAAGCTCGTCAGCAATCCCAGGGTCATCAGTACGGTGGCCAGGATGAACGCCCGTTCGACGCCGATCGACAGGCTCACCCGGATCGCGGTCAGCACCTGGTGCGCCAGTGCGGGCGGGAGCTTGCCGAACGCTTCCGTCAGTCCCTGGTTCTGACCCGCAATCAGTCCCTGGGCACCCGAGGTCGCGGCTTTCGCCAGCTGCGCGCCACTGCCCGCGGGCAGGTGCCCGGGCAGCTCGTTCTTTAACGTCTCGATGACGATCGTTGCCATGATCGGAATGCCCATCACAGCGCCGAGGTTGTTGAAGAACTGGCGCGCCGCATTGGCGGTCCCGAGCATCCGGTACGGGAAGGCGCTCTGGACGACGACCGACAGAGTGGGGAAGACAGCCCCAACGCCAGCCCCGGTCACGACCATGGCGATAGCGGCCTGGCTGAACGACGAGTCCGCCGACAGACGTGACAGTAGGAACGTGCCGATCACCGCGAGGGCAAGGCCGATGTGCGTCTGCGTTCGGTATCGACCGGTCCGAGTCGTCAGCTGGCCCCCGACCAGGCTGCCGAGAACGAAGCCGACCATCAAGGGCGAAAGCACGAGGCCGGCGTCCTGCGCGCTATACCCCTGCACGCCCTGGGCATACAGCGGCAGAAACGTCAGCGCGCCCAAGAGGGCCATACCGACCACAAAACTCAGGATGACCGCCACGGTGAAGGCCCGACTCTCGAAAAGATGCAGGCTCAGGATGGGCTCGGCGACGCGGTTTTCCCACACGGCGAATACGACCAGCAGGACCGCGCCGCCGGCCAGTGCAGTGATCACCTGGACCGAGTCCCAGGGATAGGTGATGCCGGCCCAGGTGAGCGCGGTCAAGATCGGGACGACGCCGCTCACGAGGAGGATGATGCCGAGCCAGTCGACGCGGACCCGGCCGCGACCCACGACCTTCGGCAGGAGAACGGCAATCAGGACAAGCCCAATCAGCCCGAGCGGCAGGTTGACCAGGAAGACCCAACGCCAGCCGAAATGATCGGTGATGAATCCGCCGACCAGCGGGCCGATGACGCTTCCCAGGCCAAAGACGCTCACGATCAGGCCCGTCCAGCGACCACGCTGACGAGGAGAAAAGATGTCGCCGATGGTGGTCACGGCCAGCGCCATCATCGCCCCGCCCCCGATTCCGGTGAGGGCCCGAGCCGCGATCAGCTCACCCATGTTCTGGGAGAGCCCGGAGATAGCGGACCCAAACAGGAAGAGCGAAAGCCCGGCGATGTAAAAGGGCCGGCGTCCGAAGAGGTCGGAGAGCTTCCCCACAACCGGCACCGTCACGGATGACGCCAGCAGGTATGAGGAGAAGAGCCAGGCGTAGAGATCGAGCCCGTGAAGCTCGTCGACGATCGTCGGCGCTGCGGTCGACACGATCGTGCTGGTCAGGACCGAGGTGAACTGGACCAGCATGATGGCACCCAGCACCCAATACCGGCGATCGGCCGGAATCTGGTTGGTGAAGACTGGCTGAGTCCGCGTCGGTGACGGCGGGCTGGGTTGCGCGTCGCTCGTCAAGACCTTCAGTTTACCGATATCGGGTGGCGTAGCAGAGATGCTACAATAGATTTCGCAGCATTATGGAGAAGTCGGCGGCCGGGATCAGGCGGCGCGCGTTCCAGCTTCGAGAAAAGGGCTTCACCTACGCGCTGATCGAAAAGCAACTCGGAATTCCGTACGCGGAGGCCAAGCAGTTAGGCCACGAATATGACGCCAGGCACGGCAAGCCGAGAAAAGTCGTTCGAACTGTCGCACCCGAGTCACCCGGCTCAGGGCCTATCCGGATTCCTGTTCGAGATCTGCGGAACGATAGCGCGGGCATCCTCCGTCAGGTCGAAGCGGGGCGCACTTTTCTCATTACGGTGGCCGGACGCGAAGTCGCGGAGTTGGGGCCCGTTCCCTCGCGATCCAGATTCGGATCGAAGTCCGCCCTCGAAGCGATTATCCGAGAGGCCCCGCTTGACGACCAGTTCATGCGCGATGTCAACGACGTGGTCGGCGAACGCATCGACGAGCTATGAAAGGGTTAGTCGACACGTCGGTCTTCATCGCTAGGGAAGCCGGTCGCCCGCTTGATAGCCTGCCCGACGAACCCGCAGTATCCGTCGTCACGCTGGCCGAGCTGCACCTTGGCGTGCTACGTGCCAGAGACGCCCAGACCCGGGCCCGCCGCCTTCGCACTGTCAGCAGGGTTGAGCGCGAATACGACGCGATCCCCATCGATGCAGAAGTCGCACGAATCTTCGCCTCGATCGTTGGGGAAGCGCGAGCCGCCGGCCGTCGTCCCCGGGTGATGGATGTGTGGATTGCGGCTACCGGTGTCCGACACGGCCTCGTAGTCTTCACGCAGGATGCTGATTTCGACGACATCCCGCAGGTTCAGGTTCAAAGGGTCTAGAGAACCTCGCGCGAACCCGTAATACCCCCTTCACAAGAGGCGGCTCATCGTGCATTCTTAGCAGGGGAGAGGGCGGGAAGGGAGGTGGTGACGCGCCCAGCGCGAGGCGGCTGGGACACGCTTGACGCCACTTGTCCCTCCTCCGAGGAGGGGACCATACGGGGGTTTATCCCATTTCAGGAGGTGATTGCGCGTGGCAGTGACAGCGGCTTCGGCTGACGAACGAAAACAGCTCAGGCGGGCGGTCGTCGCCAGCACGGTCGGAACATCGATCGAGTGGTATGACTTCTTCCTCTACTCCACCGCGACCGGTCTCGTTTTTGCGAAGCTGTTCTTTCCCAATTCCAATCCCGTGGTGGGGACCCTCAACGTCTTCTTGATCTACGCGGTGGGGTTCATCGCCCGGCCGATCGGGGCGGCGATCTTCGGCCACTACGGAGACCGCATTGGGCGCAAGACGACCCTGATCGCGACTCTTCTGCTGATGGGCATCGCTACGTTCCTTGTCGGTTTTGTGCCCAGCTATGCATCGATTGGCATCTGGGGTGCAGTCCTCCTGGTCGTCCTGCGCTTCGTCCAGGGGGTCGGCGTCGGTGGCGAGTGGGGCGGCTCGGTGCTGCTGTCGATGGAATGGGGCCATAAGGGGGGGAGACGCGGCTTAGTCGCGAGCTGGCCGCAGTTCGGCGTCCCTGTCGGTCTGTTCCTCGCCAACGGCGCGTTGCTCATCATGAGCAACATCGCCGGCCCAACCGGCTTTGCGAACTGGGGCTGGCGAGTTCCCTTCTACTTCAGCATCGTCCTGGTCGCGGTTGGCCTCTATGTTCGGTTGCAGGTCTTCGAGACGCCGCTTTTCCAGAAACTGCTGGACTCGAAACGAATCGAATCGGCTCCGGTCACGCAGGTCATTCGTCGAAACTGGAAGGAGATTCTGCAATCCGCCTTCCTGCGGCTGTCAGAGCAAGCGCCGTTCTACATCTTCACGGCCTACGTCTTCACCTACGGGACGACGGTTCTCAAGCAGCCGCGTAACTTTGTGCTGTACGCGGTGCTTGCCGCCTCAGTCCTCTCCTTCTTCTCCATCCCGCTGTTCGGGTACCTGTCCGACCGCATTGGCCGGAAGCGGGTGTACATGGCCGGCGTCGCCGCGATGGGCGTTTGGGGCTTCATCTATTTCGGTCTGCTGGACACGAAGGTTGCGGCCCTGATGTTCATCGCCATCTTCCTCTCGCTGATTCCGCACGACGCGCAATATGGCCCGCAGGCGGCGCTCATCGCGGAGAGCTTCACGGGACGATTGCGCTACAGCGGCGCATCGCTCGGCTACCAGCTCGCGTCGGTCATCGCCGGCGGGCCGGCGCCCCTGATTGCGGTGACGTTGTATAGCGGGCCGAAGTTCTTGGGCATCGGCGCCTACAAGACCAGCCTCGCCGTTGCCCTTTACATCCTGGTCTGTGCCGTGATCTCCTTTATCGCCGTGGCGATGGTCAAGGAGCGTTCGAAGCAGGACATCTCGGTCGAGTACGACGATCAACCGGCCGCGGAGATGGTCGGCGCCGGGCAGCGACCGGCGCAGCAGCCGTCTCGCGCGTAGCGCACTCTGAGCCTTCCACACCTTTTCCTCCCCCGCTCGCGGGGGAGGGCGGGGTGGGGGCTACCTGAGCTGTGAGCGGGCGACCTTTCCCATCGCGTTGCGCGGGAGAGCGTCGATGAAGCGCACCGCGCGCGGGCACTTGTAGGTCGATAGCCGCTCGCGCGCGTAGGCGATCAGCTCCTGCGCATCCACCGGAGAGCGCACGACCACGAACGCGGTGACCTCTTCGCCCCAGCGTTCAGACGGCAGCCCGGCCACCGCCACCTCCGCCACTGCCGGATGCTGCTCGAGGACCATTTCGACCTCGCGTGGGTAGACGTTGTAGCCGCCGGAGATAATGAGTTCCTTGATACGCCCGCGAATCGCGAGCGTTCCGTCCTCGCCGATCTCGCCGACGTCGCCAGTGCGAAACCAGCCATCGGTGAAGGCGTCGGCCGAGGCCGCGGTATTCCGCCAATAGCCCTTGAAGACCTGGCCGCCCTTCAACTGGACTTCGTCCTGGTCACCGAGCCGCACCTCAACGCCTGGCAAGGGGAAACCCACGCGGCCCGGCTGGCGCGGCCCATCGTACGGGTTGGAGACGACGATCCCGCCTTCGGTGATGCCATAACGCTCCAGAACCGGTTGTCCGAGGATTCGCTCGCAGCGCGCAAACAGGGTCGTGGGTAGGGGAGCGGAGCCAGCGACGAAGAGCCGAATGTGACGCAGATCAGCCGGGTTTTTCTCGAGGTAATCGCAGAGGCGCTGGTACATCGCGGGTACGCCGAAGAACATGGTGCCGCCGGCCTGGAGCTCGCGAATGACGTTCTCCGGGGTGAACGGCACAAGGACGGCACAGCCGCCGGCGATCAAAGAGCCGTTGAGCGCGATCGCAAGCCCATGAACATGGAACAGCGGCAGCGCCAGCACGAGCCGGTCCGTCTTCGTCCATCGCCACGCCTCGACCACGCCGCGCCCTTGCGCGAGGAGGTTCCCGTGATCGAGCAACGCGCCCTTAGGCCGGCCCGTCGTGCCAGAGGTGTAGAGGAGGAGCGCGGGACTATCGGCGTTGAGGCCCCCACCCTCCCCTCCCCCGCGAGCCGGGGAGGGAGTAGCTGTGCCTGCGAGGGGGGAGGGAATTGTCCCTGGGTCCGAGGAGCCGATTTCTTCAACGCGGACGGTCGCTCGAAGGGCAGCCAGTCGCGGGCGGAGCGCCTCGACCAGGGCTTGCCGTCCGGCATCGACCACCGCTACGGCGGCTTGGCTATCGCCCAAGATCTGCTCGGCCTCGGCGGCCTTAAAGGCCGGATTCATGCCAACGACGGTCGCGCCCAGCACCTGCAGCCCGAGGTAGGAAATAATCCAGGCGCCCGAATTCTCGGCAAACATGGCCGCGTGGGTTCCCTGAGTGACGCCCGCCTTCTGGAGGCGACTCGCGGCGCGGCCAGTAGCCGCCCGGAGTTCGTCGTGGGAGAGGGCGATCTCGCCGGCGACGAGTGCTGGATGTGCGCCCCCTCGCAGCAATGCCTCAGGCAGGTTGCCGCGACGAAGGTAGCGACGGGCGGCCTCGTCCTCGAGCGGGATCTCGCTACCGGGCTGCAGGTGAACCGCCCAGGCCGGCTTCACGCGCATAGCCATCGCTACTAGGATCGCACGGTCGTCAGGCGCCGAGTTGGGACGCCAGATCGAGGAAGTCGTCGGCCACGATGTCGACCGAGATGTCGAGCTTTTCCGGCTTGCCGGCGCCCCATTCCTGAGGGCGCCGCACGAATGCTGTCCGCATCCCCTGGCCGGCGGCGGCGGCCAGGTCATAGGTGTGGGAGGCCACCATCATCGACTCTTCGGGCCGAACGACAAGCAGATCGGGCACCAGGCGATAAACGCGGGGATCCGGCTTATAGGTCCGCACCAGCTCGACCGAGAGGACGCAGTCGAAGGGGAGCTGAGCCGCCCGGTTGAGGTCGACCAGGTGCGCCATGCCGCCGTTCGAGAGCGTGGTCAGAACGTAGCGCGAACGCAAGCGGGACATCCCGCCAACGGCATCCGGCCATGGCGGCAGGTGGTGCCAGGCGAAAACCAGGCGGTCGAGGTCTGCCTCGGTCAGCGACTGGATCGACAGTTCGCCGATGAGCTCACGCAGTGACGCGCGATGAACCCCGTCGAGCACCTGCCAGGGCATCTCGCCGCTGCGGATGCGGCTGAGGTACGGCAGATACTTGCTCCGCCATCCGTCGGCGAATGCCGGCGCGTCGACCGTTATCTGGCGCTCCTTCGCGATGCTGGACATTTCTGCGGCGACCCCGCCGCGCCAGTCGACGACGGTGCCAAAGACGTCGAAGGCGAGCACCTTGAGATCCAATCGAGCGCCAGGCGCCATGCGACCCTTAGCCTTGCGCCAGCATCAGGTCGGAACGGTCGATCGCGTCTTCGGGATGCCTCAAGATGTCGAGCAGTCTCGGGTCGAGCGGGACCAGCACACCGTCGAAGTCGGGCCGGGCCTCCTCGAGGGTTCGCGCCCACGCCTCTCGATCGGCGGGAACCCCGACCCGCCGCCAGCGCTCTGATCCTGAAAGACCCCCACCCTGCCCTCCCCCGCGTGCGGGGGAGGGGATAAGAGTGATGACGCGCTGGCGGGAAAGGTGCTGGAGGGTCTCAAACCCCCTCGCCGACCCTCCCCCCGCGGGGGAGGGAGTATTGAGCGTGATCAGCCCAAGGCGCAGCCGGCCAGTTACCGCGGCGATCGCCGCCAGCGCCAGCATCGGATCGTAGCCATCGCCTTCCTCCAGCCAGATGCTGTCCGCGCCGGCCGCCTCCATCGCGCGCGCGTCGGCGAGGAACTCGCCCGGGTCCTCGAACCGGGAGGGCAGGAGGACCCCAACCTTCATCTAGGCCTGGGCGCTGAAAATGATGACGGCGCGCAGGGCAAGCACGCCGACCAGCACCAGCACCGGCACCACCACGGGTGGAAGCTGGCGCAGCAGCGCCGGACGCCACTCGGCGACAAGCGGCACCAGGGTGCCGATCAGGACCACCAACCAGAGGAGGATCCAGCCACCGCCCAGCACCTTCGACACAACGCCGCCCAGCGTGATCAAGAACAGGGCGATCAAGACCAACTCGAGGATGATGAAGTACCGGTCCGCCAGCATCAACTTGCCGTCCGTGACCGCGGCGTCGCGCCGGCCGTGGCTCAGCAGCAAGATGGTAGCGGCGGCGCCGCTCAGCCCCGACGCGAGAAATAGGGCGCCGAGCGTCCACGTATCGCTCCACACCGGCTGATTGCTCACGGCGAGAAGCACACCCGTGTACGACGCGATGAAGAAGCCGACGATCGCGCCGATCACCATAAACGCCTTCCCCAAAGCGCTGCCCATGACGCGGCCAGCGCCCGCGAGCACGCGCCAGCGCAGGTACCCGCCCTCACCGACGGCGGCCAGGAACATCACGAACGAGAAGAGCCCGAAGATCAGGAGCCCCCACGACCCCACCGAGATCGGCGAGTACGCCTTGAACGCCGGTACGCCTGTCCCGACATCGACCAGCATGTGCCAGAAGCGGAACGGCTGGCCCAGGTCAAGGGTGAGGAGGATGGGGCAGAGCAGCAGCAGCGGGAAGCTGATGATGAAGGCGAGTCGCGAGGCCGCGGCGTCTGCCGCACTGCCCCAGAGCCGCAGCATGGTGCCGATGACAAAGGCACCGCCGGAGATCCCGGCGAAGAAGAAGTACAGAAGGATGTACCAGGCCCAGCCCGGCGCCACGACGAAATGCTCGCCGGGCATCAGGGCTTTGCCTCCCCGCGGCGGCGGAAGGCGATCAGACCCGCCACGGCCGCTACGACGGCGGTGACCACGGCGCCCAGGTAGCCGGGAATGTTGTTGCGGCTGGGCAATACCGCGCTTTCGGTACTGGGCAGGCTATATGTCTCCGGTTTGTCTGTCAGCAGGAAGAAGGCGTGCAAGCCACCGTACTCCTTGTCGCCGTAGATGCGAGCCTCGCTCATGCCCTGCGCATGCAGAGTGGCGAGCCGTGTCGCCGCAGTCTGGCGCATCTCATCGAGCGGGCCGAATTTGATCGACTGCGTCGGGCATGCGGTCGCGCAGGCCGGCTTGAGGTTGTTTTGCAGGCGGTCATAGCAGAACGTGCACTTTTGCGCCGTCCCGGTGTTGCTGTTGAAACCGATGACGCCGTAGGGGCAGGCCGAGATGCAGTCGCGGCACCCATTACAGACGTCCTGCTGGATGAAGACCGTGTCGAACTCGGTTCGGACGATGGCATTGGTCGGACAGACTTCCAGGCAGCTGGCGTTGGCGCAGTGCTTGCAAACGTCCGACATCATCGACCAGGCGATCGGCTTATCGGGACTCTTGGTCGTTTGTTCGACGAAGCGAACGTGGCGCCAGTTGGCGTGGTCGAGCTGGCCGGTGTTGTCGTAGCTGCCGCGAAACTCGAGCGGGTTGTCGGGCAGGCCATTCCATTCCTTGCACGCCACCTCGCAGGCCTTGCATCCGATGCAGAGCGTTGTGTCCGTGAAGAATCCGACCGGTTGTGCCATGCCTCAGTTCCCCATCAGGTTCGGCGTGATTTTGGTCAACCCCTGGTCGCGTGCGTACAGGTCGAGCGGTAGCGCGGCGATCTCGTCCACGACCGGCACAGCGCGAGTGTCACGACGCAGGTCAAACGTTAGGAGGTACTTCCCGCAAGTCTGGCAGCCGTCGACGCGGACGTGGGGGAACCGTTCCTGTTCCTGGAAGATCGGAAGCTTGGTGCCGGTCGATTCACCGCATCCGGCGCAGGTCATCCGGGAGAAGATCCAGTTAGTGGCGCACCGGGAGCAGACGAGGTAACGCGGGCCGCTGACCAGCGCCTCGCCGGAGACGGCGAAGTACGACAGCTGCGGGAGACCTCCGCATGCCGGACACTGGAGTGAAGAGCCTCCGCCAGAGTTGGAAGGAGATGCAGCCAAGGATTCAAGAAGGGGAGAGGCCGAAGCGCGAGCAAGATAGGTCTCGACGGGATTCAAGGTTTCCTGGTCCAACCAGCGCTGGATCAACTCCTCGAGGTTGGCCGACGCGTATACCGCGACCACGCCGTCGCGCAGCGCCCGCGGTCCACGTTCGACGGTGACGTCGATGACTCCCGGGAGAACGTGGTCTACCGCGAAGGAGGCAATGTTGTGAGGGGAGGGAATTCTACTGGCGGCCTCCTGGACGACCGTGAGGGCCTGGTACAGATGGAGCATCTCCGCCGCGTGCGGATAGCGCTCGGCGAGTTCTGCCGCGCGCTCCCGACGGAGCGGCCACGGATTCGAGGCGACTGCGGCTTCCAGCACCTGCATCAGATCTTCTCCAGATTCACGAGGAAGGCTTTGAACTCCGGCGTGTAGGCATTGGCGTCGCCAACGAACGGCGTCAGCGAGTTGACCAGCCAGTTCGCTCCCTTGTTCGGGTCCGCGTCGGCCGAGACGCCGACGAAGCCCCAGTGAATCGGTAGCCCGACCTGGAAGATCTTCTGGCCGTCGATCATCGTCGGCGCGAGCCGCTTCGTCACCAGCGCGAGGACCTCGATCTTGCCGCGCTTTGAGCGCACCCGCACGCGGTCGCCGCTCTTGATGCTCTTCTGGGCAGCGAGCTCCTCCGGGATCTCCACGAACGGGGACGGCTGCAGACCGGCCAGTAGGGGGACGTGCTGCGTGACGTAGTGCTCGTGCTCGGTGAGCCGGTAGCTGGTGGCGACATACGGATAGTCGGCGACGGTGCCGAAACTGTCCGTTACCTTTGCGTACTTGCCGCCGCCACCCGTAAAGATGAAGGCGACTGGCGATTCCGACTGGCTTGGATGCAGCGGATTCTTGACCGGGGCCTCCATCGGCTCGTAGTGCTCGGGCAAGGGACCATCGAGCATGGAATTCGAGAAGAGGCGACCAGTGCCTTCGCCGGTCATGATGAAGGGCAGCCAGGCGTTCGGGTCCTGGGTATACGGCTTCATCGTTGCTGGATAGTCGGGGACGTCGCCCACCCACTTGGCCTGCGTTGCGTCCCACTTGATGGCCGCACGCGTGGGGTCCCAGGGATTGCCGGCCAGATCGGCGGAGGCGCGGTTGTACATGATGCGCCGGTTCAGCGGCCAGGACCATGCCCAGTTCGGGAAGAATCCCATCCCGGTCGGGTCATTCTTGGCCACGTCCTGCACGCCGGCGGTCCGCTTCATCAGGTTGCCGCTCGCCGGGTAGCTGCCGGTGTAGATCCAGTCGCCGGCGGTGGTGGTGCCGTCGTCCTTGAGGTTGGCGAACGAGCTCAGCCGCGTTTTCGTCGTCAGGTCGAAGCCGTTGACTTCCTGGGCGAGCTCGTCCAGGGTGGGCTGCTTCGGATTGGCGTAATTCATGGTCAGGGCCATCACCGGGTCGGGGAACTTGCCGCCCTGCTGTTGGTAGAGGGCCTTGACCCGCGTCAAAAGGTCGGCCAGGACCCAGTGGTCGTGCCGGGCGTTGCCTTGCGGCGGGATCACCTGCTCCTTCCACTGCGACCAGCGGCCGCTGTTGACGAACGACCCGTCTTTCTCGATCCAGTGCGTGGTCGGGACCATGAAGACTTCAGTCTGGATCGACTTCGCATCGACGCCCGGGCGACGCCAGAACTCTGAGCTGGTCGTGGGAAGCGGATCCATCACCACCAGCCACTTGAGATTCGCCAGCGCCTGCATCACGCGGTTCGAATCGGGACCGATACTGGTGGCGGTCATCCCGCTCAGGATCAGCCCCTGCATCTTGCCCTTGAGCGCCTGGTCATAGATGGACATCCAGGAGGAGTTCTGCCCCGGCTTGGGGATGAAGTTGAAGGCGAAGTCGTTGGCCTTGGTCGCGGCGTCGCCGTACCAGGCCTTGAGCAGGCTGACCAGGAATTTTTTGTAGTTGGTACCAAAGAAGTTCCACGAATGGGGGTCCAGCTTCTTGGGCGCCTGGGCCGCGACGTACTGGTCGATGGTCGTCCGTTGCGGCGCCGGGATCTGCAGGTAACCGGGGAGAATTTCCCAGGATATGGCGTGGTCGGTGTTGCCCTGGATGTTGGCGTGACCGCGCTCGGCGTTCATGCCCCCGCCCGCGCGGCCCATGTTCCCTAACAGCAACTGCAGGACGGCGCCGGAGCGGATCAGCTCGCCACCGGTGGTGTGATGGGTCAGGCCGACGGCGTAGACGATCGTCATCACCTTGTCGGGCGTGCCCATCTGACCGACCAGCTGGGCGATCCGCATGAACTGATCCTGGGGAATACCCGTGATCCGCGAAACCATCTCTGGCGTGTAGCGCGAATAGTGCTGCTTCATCAGCTGCAAAACAGTCTGCGGGTCCTGCAGCGTCACATCGCGTTTGGCGATGGTGGCAATCGCTCCGCCAGCCGGCGGATGCGCCGCGTTGTAGGCGTCACTGGCGGCGGTATCGATCTGGTAGCCCCAAGACGAGGTGTCGTACTTGCGGTTCGCCGCATCGTAGCCGCTGAATAGGCCGTCTTTGAAACCGTAGGCCGGCTTCACGAGGAAGGAGGCATTCGTGTAGTTCTTCACGTATTCGTCGTGGTAGAGGTTGTTCTGCAAGACGTAATTGATCAGCCCGCCGAAGTAGGCGACATCGGTGCCGGTTCGGATACGGGCATAGATGTCGGCCATTGCCGAGGTCCGGGTGAATCGCGGGTCGGCGTGGATGATCTTGGCGCCCCCGCCCGAGCCGGGTCCGCGCTTGGGGTCGTTCTTAGCGGCGAGGAACCACTGGAATCCGACTGGGTGCGCCTCGGCCGGGTTGGCGCCGTTGATCATGATGAGGTCGGCGTTCTTGATGTCGCGCCAGTGGTTGGTCATAGCCCCTCTCCCGAATGTGGCGGCCAAACTGACCACCGTGGGGCCGTGTCAAACCCGTGCCTGCTGTTCTAGATGCACCAGGCCGAGGCCGCGCATTACCTTCGCGGCGAAGTACCCTTCCTCGCTGCTGAAGGCGGCGCCGCCGGCGAATGCAATCCCCTCCGTGCGGTTGACCGTGTTTCCGGACGCATCCGTCGCCACGAAGCTGGAATCGCGGGCGTCTTTGATGCGCTGGGCCAACTTGTTGAGCATGTCGTCCCATGTGATCTGCTGCCAGTGGTCCGATCCCGGCGCGCGATACAACGGGTTTTCGACGCGGCGGGCGCTGGTCGCGAGCTGCATGGCGGTGGCACCCTTCGGACAGAGCCGTCCCTCGTTGACCGGGCTGTCCGGATTGCCCTCGATCTGCAGCAGTTGGGTAGAGCCGTCGGCGTTTTTTTTCGTATGGGCGACCAGGGCACAGCCCACCGCGCAGTATGGACAGACCGAATGCGACTCTGTAGCGCCAGCGATGTGAAAGCTCTGCCTGACCTGAGCGGCCCGGGCCACGTCGAAGCCGAGGGCTGTAAGGCCGGCCGCACCGGTCCCGGCGGCGCTGATTTTCAGAAAGTCGCGGCGCGTGACCTGTGGCACCGAATTCCTCCGCGGGAACGGTTTTGCAGGCGACTAAACGCCAGCGTACTCACCGGCCCGGGTGGTGTCAACCAATATTGTAGTTGGTGATACCGTTGCGACGAGATGAACGCCTGGTTCGAGGCGCTCGGCCGTCAGTTCGCGCAGTCCGCTCGGGATCGCGGGACCGCGGTTGCCCCACCGGAGCTGGATCCACAGGTAGCCGACGAAGTCCTCGAGCTGGCGCGCGTCGCGGCGCATACCAAGGAGCGTCGCTTCGCCCCGCTGGCCTGCTTCATGGCCGGGATCGCTGTCGAGCGCCTTCGGCAAGCAGGCGCACTTTCCGCGGCGGACGAGGCGGCGTATCTGCGCGGCATCCGCGAGGCGGTCGAGGCCGAGCCCTGAGTCAAGACCTCAAAGGTCAACTCGCGCGCTGGCAATCCGCCGGTCTGATCGACGCCCGCCAAGCAGAGGCGATCGCCAAGTTCGAAGCAACAGCGGGCCGAGATGTCCCCTCACCACCTGGGGGAGGGAAGGGTGCGGATGGCTCGATCACCGCTACGGAGGTCATCACGTACGCCGGCGCGCTGGTGACGCTTGCCGGCCTGGGCACCCTTCTCGGCACGCAATACCGGTCACTGGGCGTCGTCGGCCGGTTGGCTATCCCGGGTCTGGTTGCGATCGCTGCTCTCCTGGTGGCACGCGCGCTTCCGGGCGAGCGGGCGCGTGCCCGTCGGGCGCAAACCAGTCTTGTGACACTCGCGGTCGCGGCCATCGGCCTGTTCACCGGGCAGCTCCAGGCCGAGCTTCTCGGCGGTCCTAATGGCTCGATCCCTCCGCACACCGGATATCGCATCCTCCTGGTTTCGGCATCGGTGGCGGCGGTTCTCGCCGCGGTCTCCCTGGTACGCCTGCGCTCAGGGCTGCTGGCCGCGGCGCTCAGTCTGTCCCTACTCATCGCCACCATTGCATCCATCGCGTGGCTGCAGCTCGAGCATGGATGGGCGGTCGAGTTGGTCTTCCTCGCGACCGCCGCCATCCTGGTGGCGACCGCAGAATACGGCCGGCAGGAAAAAGTGATATGGGCGACGGGAGGTGCTGGCGTTCGCCGGGCCTTCGATGGCGATTGTCACCGCCTTCATCACGGCCCAGGACGGCAACCTTCCGCTCGAGATCTTCGGCGCCCTGCTCGCCGGGGCCGCCTTTGCTGCGTCTGTCATCCGGGGCAGTGCCGGCTACGCGTTCGCTGGTGGCGTCGGCTTGTTCGCGTTCGTGCTCGACATCGAGTTCCGCTATTTCCAGAGCAGCCTCAATTTCGCCGTGAGTCTCGTGATCTCGGGGCTGGTGCTGCTTGGCATCGCGCTGCTCCTAGCGAGGCTGCTTCCGCGCCTGAGGCGCTAGTATCGAATCGTGCTCGGCGATTATCCGGTCAACGTCGTTTTGCTGGCGCCAGATCTGGAGGCTTCCAAAGATTTTTGGGCCAACAAGATTGGTTTGAAGATCATCAATGACAGTCCGGCAGCGGTGGTCTTCAAATGCGGCGGCGATAGTGACTTGACTCTTAGCAAGAGCACCGTCGGCACCAAAGACGATCAGACTCAGGCGGGCTTTCGCGTGAAAGATGTCCGGGCCGAAGTCGCGGAGCTCCGAAGGCGCGGCGTGAAGATCGAGGATTACGACACGCCTGGCCTCAAGACCGTCGACGGCATTGCCGACGTCGGCTTTGCCTTGATGGCCTGGTTCATCGACCCGGGCAAGAACTGCGTCGGAATAATCCAGGTCAAATAGGACTAACGGTCGTTTGCGGTTGGCTCATCTGCCACCAGCTTCAACTGCTCGCCCGCGGTAACCAACTTTTCTCCGGCTTCGCGGGCGTACTTCCCCGTTGTGAGGAAGCTGGGGCCCAATCCAAGGGGACCAGATGCCAAGCGCTGAAGGGCCTCCCCGGCCTCGATTAAGGCCTGCGCCGCCGCATTAACAGGCTTAGTCTTCATTGCACCGATCCTAACTCGCGCTCGATCGGTTACGCTCGGAATCTTGGCAGAGGGTAGGCTCCAGGTCGAACGACTCGTTCGGCGATACGGTGATCTCGTCGCCCTGCGAGATCTGAGCTTGCAGGTTGCCACCGGTGAGCTGTTCGGATTCGTAGGCGCCAACGGTGCCGGGAAGACGACAACCATGCGGATCGTGATGGGGGTCCTCGCCGCCGACTCCGGCGAGGTGCGCTGGGGTGGCGCGCCGGTCACTTTCGAAACCCACCGCCGCTTCGGCTATATGCCGGAAGAGCGCGGTCTTTATCCAAAGATGCGAGTCCTGGAGCAGCTGGTCTATCTCGCCCAGCTTCACGGCGTCGAACCCGCAGCCGCGGGTCGCTCGGCGATAGCCTGGCTCGATCGCCTCGGCTTGAGCGAGCGGCGCAACGATGAAGTCTAGAAGCTGAGCCGAGGCAATCAGCAACGGGTGCAGCTTGCCGCGGCGCTCGTCTACGAACCAGAGCTCCTGGTGCTCGACGAGCCGTTCGCCGGGCTGGACCCGGTCGCCGTCGACGTGATGAGCGAGGTTCTGCGGGAGCGGGCGACCGGCGGCATCCCGGTGATCTTTTCCAGCCATCAGCTCGACATCGTCGAGCGGCTCTGCGATCGTGTCGGAATCATCAAGGCTGGCCAGATGGTGGTGACGGGCACCGTAACCGAGCTGCGCAGCAGCGGACCCGCGCGCTACTGGGTCGACGCGCCAATGGCGGCGGACGATTGGACCGCGCGCCTGACTGGCGTGAAGCTGGTGCGGCGCGACGGCTCACGCTCTTTGCTTGAGCTCGCCGACGGGACAGACGACCAGGCGGTGCTGCGCGCCGCCCTCACGACGGGACCCGTGCACGAATTCCGGCGGGACATTCCGCCCCTGAGCGAGCTGTTCCGCCACGTCATCGCCGAGACCCGAGCCGCGTGAACGACCCGCTCGACCGCCATCCGCGCAGCTCGGCCAGGGCCGTCGCCTTGATCGCGCGCCGAGAGTTCGTAACCCGCGTGCGAACCCGCGTCTTCATCATCGGGACCGCCCTCGTGTTGGTCGCGATCGTCGGCTATCTCGTCTTTCAAAATCTGGTCCTGAGCAAGCAGGGCCCCAGCAAAACCTACGAGTTCGCCTATTTCGGTGAGGCGCAGAGCCTCGCGGACCCGCTGACCGCCTCCGCCAAGGCGCTCGGGATCGCAGTCGAGCGAGCTCCGGTAACTGATGAAACCCAGGCCGAGGGCCAGGTCCGTAAGGGCACCCTCGATGCGCTTGTGCGCGGCGCTGCAACCTCCCCGGAGGTGCTGGTCCCTGACCAGTTGAGCACGACCCTCCAGAGTTTGCTCCAGGCGCTGGTTCGGCAGCGAGCACTCGAGAGTCAATTAACCGCGGCCGGCCTCAATCCGGCGACTGTCGAGGCCAATCTCGCCAGTGCAACCGTCCATGTGCAATCGCTCAAACCCGCGAGCGGGCAACGTCTCGAGCTGGTCGCCGCCGGCTTCATTGTCGCCCTCTTCCTCTATATCGCGATGCTGACCTACGGCGCATTCATTGCCCAGGGTGTCGTCGAGGAGAAAGCGAACCGCATCGTCGAGATCTTGTTGTCGACGGTGAAGCCCATCCACTTACTGATCGGCAAGGTAATCGGCATCGGGCTGGTGGGGCTGTTTCAGTTCACGGTGATCGGTGTCTTTGCCTTCATCGCGGCCACCGTGGGCGGCGTCTTCACCGCGCCGGCGGCCGGGGCGGGCGTCATCCTCGCCGGATTGCTCTGGTTCATCCTGGGCTTCTTCCTCTACGCCATTCTGTTCGCCGCCGCGGGTTCGCTTGTTTCCCGTCAGGAAGAGGTCCAGAGCGTTGTCCTGCCGATCACGATGCTTGCGATCCTCTCGTGGTTTGTCGCCATCGGGGTATTGACCCCGATGTTCGACGGAACGCCGATGTCGAGCACGGGCGTCGCCCTCGGTTTCGTTCCCTTCTTCGCACCCGTGATCCTCCCAACCGGGATGGCCACAGGGGACATTGCGCCGTGGCAGGCAGCCCTGTCGGTTGGGCTGACGCTGGTGACGAGCGCGGCGGCGACCTGGATCGCCGCACGGATCTACTCCAACTCGGTGCTCCGACTCGGCGCCCGGGTGAAATTACGAGATGCGCTCTTGCGCCGCTAGCGAAACCCACGGTAAGGTCAAAAGAGATGAGTCAAGAACAACCGCAACGGTCAGCGCGTCCACAAATCCCATCGGATATGAACGTGTTCAACCGCAATGTGATCGAAGACTTCCGTGCCAATCGGGGGAAGCTCACGGGCCCGTTGGCGGGCCGCACCCTGATCCTGTTGACCACGACCGGGGCAAAGTCTGGCAAGGAACGTACGGCGGTGCTTGGCTTCGGGAAGGATGGCGATCGCTACGTCGTCATCGCTTCCAACAACGGCGCGCCGTCGCACCCGGCCTGGTACCAGAACTTGCTCGCGCGCCCGATCGCGACCCTCGAGGTTGGTCCGGACAAGTTCAAGGTGCGTGCGCGGACGGCTGGGCCCGAGGAGCGGGAGAAGCTCGCGCCGTTGGTGCCGTACATCGAGCAGCAACAGACGCTGACGAAGCGGGAGATTCCGATCGTCGTCTTGGAGCGCAGCTAGCCGGCGAGCAGCTCGCGGAGCTGTGCCGGCGTGATGTTGGAGCCGCTCAGAATCAGCGCTACCCGCTTGCCTTTGAGCCGCTCCTTGAGTTGGAGCGCGGCTGCCAGTGGCGCCGCGCCTGCGGGCTCAGTCAGGTTGCGCGTCGTTTCGATCATGAGTCGAACCGCTGGGCGGATTTCGGCGTCTGGAACCAGGACGAATTCATCGAGCGTCTCCCAGAGGATGCGCTGGGGCAACTCAAACGCGCTGCGCGTCGCGAGGCCCTCCGCGAATGTGCCCATCCGGTCCTCGAGCATTTGGTGCGCTTTCCACGACTTATAGGCGGCCGGCGCCTCGGCTGACTGCACGCCGATCACCTGGATCTTCGGGTTGATCGCCTTGGCGACGATGCATGTGCCCGTGGCGCCACTGCCGCCGCCGATTGGGACGATGATCGCCTCGATGTCAGGCTGCTTCTCGAGGATCTCCAGCGCTTGCGTACCGACGCCGGCGATCAGGTGCGGCTCGTTGCCGGAATGGATGTAGCGGTAGCCGTGCTCCTCGGCCAGACGGGCGGCCTGCACCCGAGCCTCATCGAAATCGACGCCGTGGGTCACGATCTCGGCGCCGAGGCCGCGGATCGAGGCGACCTTGACCGGATTCGCCCCCTCGGGCACGCAGACGATGGCGCGGACCCCGAAGAGTCGCGCCGCGTAGGCGATCGATTGCCCATGGTTCCCCGTGGACGCGGTGATCACGCCGCGGCGCCGCTCGTCGTCGGATAGCTGCGACACGAGGTTGATCCCGCCCCGGATCTTGAAGGCGCAGATGGGCTGGTGGTTCTCGTGTTTGACCCAGGTCTCGGTGCCGACCAGCGCATCGAGTGCCGGATAGCGGTGCAGCGCGGTGGGTTGCAGGTACGGGCTGATGCGCTCGCGCGCCGCGAGCACGTCGTTGAAGGTGGGAACGACCATCGCTGCTGTCGCTTCGGCCATCAAATGAAGGATACCTACTGGAAGATCACGGCCATATTGTTGAAGTCGGCGAAGTTGGCCTCGAAGAGCGCCTTGTCGACCCAGTACTGGCTGGCGTTGAGGACATCATTGACTCGCACCTGGGTGGGGGAAACCCCGCTCAAGGTCACCGAATGCTCGGCGTACGAATAGCGGACCTGGGTGCCATCCCAGGCGGTCCAGGTGCCAAGCGGGACGCGGGCGAATCGCGTCTGAATCCAGATTTGCACGGGATGCCCGGCAGCCAGCTCGCTGTAAATCCGGCTCGGCGCAAAGCCCTCGCCGCCAATCGCGTTCGGTAGGCCGTAGGTATGGGCGAGCCGCAAGATGACCGGCCAGTAAACGCCGAAGCCGGTGGGCGTCCAGTCGCTGCCGTTGACGTAGCCGACGAAGTTCGTATAAGGATTGCCCCAGCGAAGAACCGTGTGGTTCGGGCCCATCACCGGTGGCCGGACGTCGGCGAACTCACCGGCGAACAGCTGGGACTGGCTGACGGTGATCCCGTAATAGGCAAGGCCCTGCTGCAGCGCGGCCGTCTCGCAATCGAGCACCATGCTCTGCTGGAAGACCGGCACCGGAATGGTGACCGTCGCCGGTGTCGGTGCCGGTGTCGGCGTCGGCGTCGGGGTTGGAGTCGCTGTGGGGGCCGATGTGGCGGTCGTAACGCCCGTGGAATTTATCCCTCCCCCGCCGGAAGAGGGCAGGGTGGGGGCGGCAGCACCAAAGCCCGCGCTCACGTCCTTGATGATTTCGGCGCCAACGTTACGGCTGAGCACCGCGCCGGCAAGGGCCACTCCGCCAACGGCTAGGAATCGTCGTCTTGTCGCCACTGCGGATCGCATGTAGACCATCTTCGGCACGGCGACCTTTCGAAACGATGACGAATGCCGTCACGGAATCGCAAGGTCAACACGCCGACGATGAGTGCACATCAACAAACCATCAGAGGTGAATCACAATGGTCGCCCATCAATACTTCGAGAGCCCTTCGCAATCAGCGGCACCGGCCGCACCGCCAACCACGCCACCGCCAAAGCGATCCTTTCGGCGTGGCTTTCTCGTCGCGCTTGCCGCCGTCACCGTTGCCAGTGGCGCGGGCGCAGGCGCCGCCGCGGCGGCGCTTATCGGTCACGGTGCAGCTACAGCGTCGGCGAGCACCGCGCTGCCAACGAATTTGACGTCGACGGGCTCCGCGTCAACCACGGCGACAGCCGTTTACGCGTTGGACTCGCCTGGAGTCGTGACGATCACCGTAAACCTGGGCAATGGCCAGGCCATTGGCTCGGGGATCGTGCTCGATACCAAGGGCGATATCCTGACCAACGCCCACGTACTCTCGGGTGCTCAGCAGATCCAGGTCGCCTTTAGCGATGGAACAACCGCGACAGGGACGCTGGTTGGCTCGAACACCAGTGCTGACCTGGCGGTCATTCGGGTGTCAGTCGCCGCGTCCACGCTCCATCCGCTCACACTTGGCAGCTCTGCAAGCGTGAAGGTCGGTGACACCGTCTTTGCCATCGGTTCACCATTCGGATTGTCCGGATCGTTGACCGAAGGGATCGTGTCCAACCTCAGCCAGAGCGGGTCGGCAGCGGGTAGCAGTCTGATTCAGACCGACGCCGCGATCAATCCAGGCAACTCTGGCGGGCCACTCGTCAATGCGCAGGGCCAGGTGATCGGTATCAACAACTCGATCGAAAGCCCGGTTGACGGCAACGTCGGCGTCGGCTTCGCCATCCCGATCGACCAGGTCAAGCTAATCCTGCCGTCGATCGACGGAGGGGTGAGCCTGTGAAAACCGAACTGCTGCTCGTCCGCGATAGGTTGGAGGGCGCCGCTCCCTGGATGGCCCAGGTCTTGCGCGAGGCCGGCTTCCGTGTTCGCACCGCTTCGGCCGCCGAGTTGGGCGACGTCGCACCAGCCGAGGTCGTTCTCCTACGAATCGCCGATCGCAACCCGACCGCCACCTGCTGGAACTTGCACCGTCAGGGCTACCGCTGGATCGTGGCGGTCAGCGGGTCGCCGAATAGCCAGGAGTGCATCAGGCTCCTCAACGCCGGCGCCGACTACTACATCGACGCCTGGCTACCGGCCGCCGAGCTGGTCGCGCGAGTGAACGTCGTGCTTCGTTTTTCCGCCTGGCTCGCTGAATCCTATGACCACGGGACTCTCGGCCACCAGCCGATCCCAAACGCGGCGGGAAGCCGCACGCACCAGTAGGCGATGAGGAACGTGCCGGCCGCGAGCAGGGCGATGGCATTGAAGCGAGCGAGTCGATCGGGCCGCGCGGCGAGCCAGCGTAAGAGCCGCCCGCGGCCCACCGCCGCAATGGCGACGAAGACAAGCGCGAGCACGGCGATATTGCCGAGGCTCTGGAGCACGAAGACAAGTGCGCCGAGCCCCGGGTTGCGGGTCGCCGCCGCGTACTGAAAGATCTTGACGAAGAGAGCAAACGGACGTCCGATGAGAAAGGCGCCGATCAGCCCGCCGATGAGAATCAGTCGCGTCGAGGCATAGCGGCCGCCAAGCCGCGGGGCCCGAACTCTGATTACGCCCAGCGCGGCGAGCCCCATGGCCAAAAGCACCAGCCCGAGGATTCCAAAGACCACACTCGATTGGATGAGCCGGATCGGGAAACGGCCGATCAGGGCGTGGGAGAGCTGCGGGATGTTCGGACCGACCAGCGCGCCGATCGCCCCGTAGAGACCGGCCACCAGGCTGGTGCCAAGCGCCAGCCAGCCGAGCGACCGCAGGGCGGACGCGAACGATAGTTGCTGGCCGGCAGAGAGTGGCGCGATCGCGGACAAGCCCGCCACGTTACAGGCCGTGAAGGTACCGGTCAAACCGGAGATAAAGGCGAAGCCGATCGCCATGAGCACGCCGCCGATGGGTGTCGCCGTGACGTCGTAGCCGAGGATCGTCGTCGCACCGTTCTCGCCAATGGTCTGATCGACGAAGCTGGGCGACCACACGATCGCGAGCCCGACGCCGAGGAGGGCGCTGCCCGCGACCACCCAGAGGAGATTCGCGTTGGCAGGGCTTTGCGAGTGATCGTGCGTCTCTGATGATTCGAGATCGGTTCGGGAGGGAAGTGCAGCACGCACCGTGCCGACATGCTGTACGTCCAGACCTTTCAGTTCGATGACGGCTTGATGAGAAGCGCCCTTATATAAGGATGTCCTCACCAATTCGTCATGGATCTGAAAGGCGCCCCTCTCCATGCTCGACCCGGTGGCGATCGGCCATCGCATTGTCACCAGGGAGGTGATCACGCGATGAACAACATCGGATGGCTTCGGGGTCCGATAGCGAAGATGGTGGTCGCTGCGTCAGTTGGGCTTGCCGGCGGGTTCGGCACGATCGCGGTGCACGCGGCGACGACACCGGCGCCGACGGTTTCCCCGGACGTCGGCCCATCGACGGGTGCTTCGCCTAGCACGTCGCCGTCGACCGGCGCATCACCGACCACGCCGAGCCCTGGCAGTGGCTCGGGCAACATGAACTGCCCGAATATGTAGGCGGTCGAGCTTTAGACCCGGCGGAGGCGGCGGGACTTGAGGTCTGACCGAGGCAGCGAGCCCGCCGCCACCTGCCGGCACTCGATCCGGGCGCCAAGTGCCAGGCGCAGGTCGTTGGCAAGCCGCGCGACCACCGCCTCGCCGTCATTGCCGTCGCACTCGCAGAGGATGGTTACCTCTTCCATGCCGCGGACGGAGCGGACCTCGATGCAGAACTCTCCGATGACCGGATGCCGCCGGACCAGGTCCTCGACTTGCGACGGATAGAGGTTCACGCCGCGCACCGTGAACATGTCGTCGACGCGGCCGCGGATCCCTCCGAGCATCTTGGCGAACGGGCTGCCGCATTCGCATGCGGCTCGCGTCACCTCGACGCGGTCACCGGTGCGATAACGGATCAGCGGCGATCCCCAGCGGCCGAGGTTCGTCGCCACCAGCTCCCCGGTGATCGTTCCCGTCTCCGGCAACGAATGCACCGCGCCGGCATCGTCTCGGACCTCGAAGATGAACTCCGACTCGATCAGGTGGACACCGTCGCGGGCCTCGCACGAGACGCCGGTCGGACCGAGTTCGGTCATGCCGGTGTGGTCGAAGCTCCGTGCGCCGAACGATCGCTCGATCAAGTCGCGAGTGGCGGGCACGCTTGCGCCGGGCTCGCCGGCATGAACCGTGATCCGAATGTCGCTCGAGGCAAGGTCGATGCCGGCGGCGTGCGCCGCCTCGGCCATCCGGATCGCGTAGGTCGGCGTCGAGCAAAGGACGGTTGCGCGCAGTTCGAGCATGGTCCGCAGTCGCTGTTCGGTGGTCATCGCGCCGCCGGGGATAACGAGCGCGCCGAGGCGCTCGGCGCCGGAGAACGCTGACCAGAAACCGATGAACGGGCCAAAGGAGAAGGCGAAGAAGATCCGGTCGTGCAGCTGCACCCCGGCCGATCGGTAGACCTCATCGGCCCAGATCCGAACCCACCAATCCCAGGATTCGGAGGTGTCGAGCCAGCGCAGCGGCGTCGTGCCGCTCGTGCCCGACGTCTGGTGCAGTCGGCTGTAGCGGTCGATGGGGAAGGTGAGGTTGGTGCCAAACGGCGGATTCGCCTGCTGGTCGGCCGTGATCTCGTCTTTCGTCGTGAGCGGCAGTCGCTCGAAATCATCCCGGGTGCGGACGGGATGGAGTCGTTCACGGTAGAAGCGGTTGCTCGTCAGCAATCCGTGGATCCCGGCGCCGAGTCGCTCGAGCTGCGAGCCTCGCGTCATCGACGTGAGATTATCCTGCCAGCGTGAAGATCGCCTTGCCGGCGCGGCCAGAGCCGATCGAAATCGACCGGGAGCACACCGCCGTCCTCCTGGTCGACATGCAGAATGCCTTCGCGAGCCCCGGCGGGATGCTGGATCTGGCCGGCATCGACGTCAAACCGGCGGCTGAGGCGGTGGCGAACGCCCGGCTCGTCGTCGATGCGGCGCGTGCCGCCGGCGTCCCGGTCATCTACCTGGTCATGGGTTACCCGCCTGATGAATCGACCGCTGGCGGCGAGGATTCGCCAAACCCGCGCAAGGAGCTCGCCCTGTGCCTGATGCGCGAGCGTCCCGAGCTGCGCGGCAAACTGCTGACCATCGGCACCTGGGATTTCCAGATCGTCGACGCGCTGGCGCCGGCGCGATCGGACCCGGTGATCACCAAGTCGCGCTACAGCGGTTTTGCCGGGACACCGCTTGACGCACTGCTTCGGAGCCGCGGCATCCGTACCCTGTTGATGGCGGGGATCGCCTCCAACGTGTGCGTCGAGTCGACGTTGCGCGACGCCTACTTCCACGAGTACTGGCCGGTGATGATCGAGGACGCGACCATGCCTGCCGGGTCGCCAGAAATCCAGCGGGCGACCGTCTATAACGTGACCACCTTCTTCGGCTGGGTGAGCACGGCCGCCGAGGTGGTCGGCGCACTTCACGCTAAGTGAACACACGAAGAATGCCGAAGTGTGACAGACTGAGGTGAGTGACAAGGTCAGCCTGGGTGCATCGCTTCACAGACGGTGAGCTGCGGAGCCGTCTGATGGGCGCCGAGCTCCAGCTGCTTCGGCTGATTGAGCGCGACCTACCCAACAAGGGCATTGCGAGTTACCTGGGCATCAGCGAGGGCGAGGTCAGCAGCCGCATGGCGCGCTTGCACCAGACACTGGGATTGACCCGTCCGGACGACAATCCCAGGCTCGCCGCGGCGGCGGGCAGTAGAACCCGCACTAACTAGGGGCGCAGGTCGTTAGAAGGGGAAGGGCCGTCCTCCCTGGCCCTGCACCGTCACCCAGCGCATCTCGGTGAACTCGTGCATCGCCTCACCGCCGCCGAACCGGCCGTAGCCGCTGTCCTTCACTCCGCCGAAGGGGACCTGCGGTTCGTCGTTGACCGGCTGGTCGTTGATGTGGACGATGCCGGCCTCGATCCGCTCCGCCAGCGCCATCCCGCGATCCGCGTCGCGCGTCAGTATTCCGGCGGATAGGCCATAGGATGTTTCGTTCGCAACCCGGACGGCCTCGTCGGCATTCTCGACGATCGTGATGGTGGCGACCGGACCGAAGGTCTCCTCCCGGCTCATCGCGACATCGGCGGGAACGTCCGTGAGCAGCGTTGGCTCGTAACAGGCACCCTGCGCCTTGCCACCCGTCAGGACCTTGGCGCCGTGGCTGACCGCCTCGTCAACGCGCGCTCGCACATTGTCCAGCGCTTGCTTGTTGATCAGCGGCCCGATGATGGTGTCCATTTCGGTCGGACTACCGACTTTGAGGCCCTTCGTCTTGGCGATCAGCCGCTCGGTGAACTCCTTCGCGACCGGGCGCTCAACGATGATCCGTCGCGCGGACATGCAGATCTGCCCCTGGTGCAGGAAGGTGCCGAAGGCCGTCGCGTTGACGGCGTACTCCAAATCGGCGTCGGCGAGCACGATCAGCGGGTTCTGCCCGCCCAGCTCGAGGACCATGCGCTTGAGCTGGCGGGCCGCCTTCTCCGCCAGGATCCGGCCGGTTTTCGTCGAGCCGGTGAAGCTGATGCGGCGAACCTTCGGGTTTTCCATGAACTCGTCGACGACCGGCTCGGCCTGGCCGGGCGCGTGGGTGATCACGTTGACCACGCCTGGTGGGAAGCCGGCCTCCTCGAAGATCTCCGCGTAGAGGATGCCGCCGGTGATGGGTGACTCTTCCGACGGCTTCAGCACGACGGTGTTGCCGAAGGCGAGCGGTGTCGCGATCGATCGGAGCGAGAGGATCAGCGGCGCGTTCCAGGGCGCGAGGCCGGCGACGACGCCGACGGGCTGGCGCACCCCCATGTAGAAGGCGCCCGGCAAGTCGGCCGGGAGGATCTCGCCGATCGGCTGGTAGACGAGGCCGGCGACCTGGCGCAGCAGGTTGGGCGTAAAGATCGTCTGGAACATGCCGAAGCCGAAGGTGCAGCCGGTCTCGGCGGCGAGCAGGCCGACAACCTCCATCTGACGCCGCTCGAGGATGTCCGCCGCCTTCAGGAAGAGGCGCTGCTTGGCGCCGGGCGGGGTCTTCCACCAGGCAGGAAACGCGTCCGCCGCCGCCTTCACCGCGCGCTTGGCATCCTCGCGAGTTGAGGCCGGGATGGTCGCCATCGGCTCGCCGGTGAACGGATTACGGTCCTGGTAAGTGGCGCCCTTCGACGCTCCAACCCATTCGCCGCCGATGAACTGCTTGTATTCCTTGGGGGCCGTCTTCGCCGTCGCCTTCTCATCAGATACGACTGTGCTCATCGCGCCTCCTCCTTGTTTCGCTTGAAGCGTAGCACTGGCTACGCACCCTCGAAACCGACGTAGTTTTCAGCCAGCGTGGTCGCCGCCGCCTCAGACGTGACGATGTACCGCAGGTAGGACAGTCGCAGTTTGTGATCGAAGGGATCGCCGGCGGGGTCGCGGTGGAGCAGCGCCGTCATCCACGCCGAGAAATGCTCCGCGCGCCAGACGCGCCGCAGGCAGAGCTCGGAGTAGTGGTCGAGCAGGTCGCGTGACTTTGATCGATACCACGCGGTCAGGGCGTCCGCGAGCACCCTGACGTCGGCGAGCGCGAGGTTCATACCCTTGGCCCCTGTCGCGGGGACGATGTGGGCGGCGTCGCCGGCGAGGAAGAGGCGGCCGCACTGCATCGGCTCCATCACCATGCTGCGCATCGGCGTGATGCCATCCTCGATGATCTCGCCGGGTTGGAGCTTCGGCTCGGCGAGGCGAAGGCGAAGCTCGTCCCAGATTCGCGCTTCCGGCCAGGCGTCCATTGTGTCGTTGGCGTCGACCTGCAGATAGAGGCGACTGATCTCGGGCGATCGCATGCTGTGCAGGGCGAAGCCGCGCTCGTGGTAGGCGTAGATGAGCTCATTTGATGCGGGCGGTGTCTTCGCGAGGATGCCGAGCCACGCAAAGGGGTAGGAGCGTTCGTAGATGCGGGGGCCCCCACCCTGACCCTCCCCCGTAAGCGGGGCAGGGAAAGCGTCATGTGCGACGCCGTGTGAGCCATCGCAGCCCGCCACGAACTCGCAGCTGAGGGTTGCCTCTTCGCCGTTTCGGCGGTACGCGATGCGCGGATGGTCACCATCGATGTCCTCGATGGCGGTTGCCTCGGTCTCGAACCAGATCTCGCCACCGTCCGCCAGGCGTTGCTGGATCAGGTCCTTGACCACTTCCTGCTGGCCGTAAACGGTGATGCCCCGACCGGTGAGCCGGCGGAAGTCGATGCGGTGCTCCTCCCCAGCGAAGCGAAGCTTGATGCCATCGTGGGCGAGGCCCTCCCGTTGCATGCGACCGCCAACGCCGGTCGAGGCGAGGAGATCGGTCGATCCCTGTTCGAGGACACCCGCCCGTACCCGGCGTTCGACGTAATCGCGGCTGCGCCGCTCGAGCACAAGGGAGGTGATGCCCTGCCGGTGCAGGAGATGGGAGAGCATGAGCCCGGCCGGACCGGCGCCGATGATGCCGACCTGAGTCATCCGGCCTCAGAAATTTCGCCCCCACTCCGGCCCTCCCTCAGCGGGAGCGAGCGCTCATTGCGGAGGCGCTCGTCGGCGTCGACCACGAGGTTGAGCATCCGCAGCAGCTCCGCGCGCTCGCGCTCGGACAGCGCCGAGACCAGCAGCCGGTTCATGCGGACGGCCTTCGGGATCAAGCGCTCGGTGGTGCGCTGACCCGCCGCCGTCAATCGAAGCAGGTTGCGTCGTGCGTCCCGCGGGTCCCGGATGCGCTGGATCATCCCGCGGGCTTTGAGGCGGGCGACGACTTCGGCCGTCGTCGAGCGGTCCAGTGAAACCCGTTCGCCCAGCGTTTTCTGGTCGATGTTCTTCTCTGCCCGCAGCGCGTAGAGGACAGCGAACTGGGGCGAGGTCACCTCGGGCGAGACCTCGGCGTTCCAGAGCCAGTAGTGGACCTGCTGGGCGCGCCGAATCAGGTGACCGGGGTGGCGGCGCAGGTCTTCATGCGAGGTTGACATAGGCCGGTTCTGAAACTATATTCCGTGTACTGACGAATTTGAAGCCCTGAAGAAGGGAGGGAGAGCGGACATGGCCGACCAGGGGTTGTCATTCGAGCGGCGAGTCAGCCGCCGGCAGGTCTTGAAGACGATCGGAGGGGGCGCGCTGATGCTCGGCTCGGCCGACCTGCTCGCCGCCTGTGGCGAGATCAAGGGCGCCAGCACCCCGAGCGCCGGCACCATCGTGATCGGCTACGTCAGCCCGCAAACCGGCGCACTGGCCGGGTTTGCCTCGGGGGATAACTTCGTCCTCAACCAGGTGCGAGGCACGTCCACCTATAAGAACGGATTCAAGCTCGGCAGCAAGACCTTCGACGTAAAGATTGTCGTGAAAGACACGCAGTCCGACCCGGCCCGGGCGTCGCAGGTGGCTCGTGAGCTGATCTTGACGGACAAAGCCGACCTCATCCTGACGTCCTCGACCCCGGAGACGACCAACCCGGTGGCGGATGTGTGTGAGGCGCAAGGCATTCCGTGCGTCTCGACGATCGTGCCGTGGGAAGCATGGTTTTTCGCCCGCGGCGGGAAGCCCGGGACCGGCTTCAACTTCACCACGATGTTCTTTTTCGGCATGCAGCAGTTCGGAGAATGCTTCATCCCGATGTGGGATCGGATGAACACCAACAAGGTGGTCGCCTTCACCTACCCGCACGACGCCGACGGCGACGCGTTTCGCGACAATAAGACCGGTCTCGAGTTCTACTCCGCGCAGGCGGGCTACCGCAACGTCGACGGTGGCGCCTACACCGACGGGACGACCGACTATAGCAGCCAGATCTCGAAGTTCAAGAGCGCGGGCGCCAGTCTGTTCACGAACGCGCCCATCCCGCCCGACTTCAACACGATGTGGAAGCAGGCGGCCACGGCCGGCTTCAAGCCGAAGCTTGCGACGGTGGCGAAGGTGCTGCTCTTTCCGGCGGATACGGTCGCCATCGGCGACCTCGTCAACAATGTCGCAACCGATGCCTGGTGGACGCCGTACCATCCCTACTCCTCGACCCTCACCGGGCAGACCGCCAAGCAGTTCGCCGATGCCTTCGAGGCGTCCACCGGCAAGCAGTGGGTGCAGAGCATCGGGTCCGTGCACTCCCTCTTCGAGATCGCCCACAAGGCGTTCACCGCCGTCGACGATCCGCACAACCGCACCGCGGTGGCGACGCAGCTCAAGACCATGAACTACACGGGGATCAGCGGTCCGCTCGACTTCACCAAGGGGCCGATGCCGGGTATTGCGATCCAGAAGCCGGTCGGGGTGCAGTGGAAGAAGGGGAGTAAGTTCCCGTACAGCATGGTCGTGGTGGACAACAGCGCGAACAAGAACGTTCCCGTGAACGGAGACCTCGTCCCGACCAATCCATGACGGCGGAGGCGGCCCTTCTCGAGCTGGCCGGCGTCAGCAAGCGCTTCGGTCAGATCACGGTCGCGGAGAGCCTCTCGCTCCGCTTCACGGCGGGGGAGACGGTTGGAATCGTGGGGCCGAACGGCGCCGGGAAGAGCTCGCTGTTCGCGATGATCGCCGGCGACCTGAAGCCCGACGCCGGTGACGTCCGCCTGGATGGGCGATCCGTCCTTCGGCTCGATCCCGCGAGTCGGTGTCGCATGGGAATCGCGCGAACGTACCAGGTGCCGCGTCCATTCGAGAACATGACCGTCTTCGAGAACCTGCTGGTGGCGGCCTATGGCGGTGGCCAGCTCTCTCGCCTTCAGGGCTACGCCGCCGCAGCCCGGATCCTCGAGGAGACCGGGTTGTCACAGGAGGCGAACCATCCGGCCGGACGCCTCGGGCTGGTGCAACGGAAACGCCTCGAGCTGGCCCGCGGGCTGGCGACCCAACCGCGCATCCTCTTGCTGGACGAAGTTGCCGGCGGCCTGACCGACCCCGAAGTGGCGGGGCTGGTCGAGATCGTCGAGCGGGTGCGGCAGCGATCGGTGGCGATCGTCTGGGTAGAGCATGTGGTGCATGCGCTGACCAGCGCCGTCAGCCGCATCATCTGTATCGCCGGCGGCCGGCTGATCGCCGAAGGAAAACCGGACGAGGTCCTGGCCAACCCGGAGGTGAAGGAGGTGTACCTGGGGGTCGATATCGATGCTTGAGGTTCGCAACCTGACCGTCCGACATGGGTTCCTGCAAGCGGTCACCGATATCAGCCTCACGGTGGCGTCGGGCGAGACCCTCGCGATCATCGGCGCCAACGGCGCGGGCAAGTCGACGCTCCTTCGCACCGTTATCGGCCTGCATCGGCCGAGCGCCGGCTCGATCCGGCTCGACGGCCGGGATATCACCGCATTGCCGCCGCATGCCCGGGTCCGCGAGGGGATCGCGCTCGTCCCCGAAGGCCGCCGTCTGTTTCCGTCGCTCAGCATCGAGGAGACGCTACTGGTTGGCCGATCAGCGGGACGGCCCGGCTCGTGGACTCTAGACCGGGTCTTTCAACTCTTTTCTTGGATGAGCGATCGACGGCGCGAGCCGACCGTTCACCTCTCCGGAGGCGAGCAGCAGGCGGTTGCCATTGGACGCGCCCTGATGGCGAACCCGCGCGTGCTGCTCCTCGACGAGCTGTCCCTCGGGCTGGCGCCCATGATGGTTCGGCGCATCTACGGCGTGCTGCCCGGGCTGGTTCAGGACGGTATGGCGGTCCTGCTCGTGGAACAGGACGTCGCCCAGGCACTGCGGGTCGCGAATCGATTTCAGTGCTTGCTCGAGGGTCGCACGACACTCGAGGGCACGCCGGCGGCGGCGACCACGGCAACGATCGAAGCCGCCTACTTCGGTCTGGTAGCACGCTCTGGCCCCCGGAGCGCCGGATGAACTGGGTCAACGCCATCGTCCAGGGGATCCTCATTGGGGGCCTGTACGCGCTCTTCGCCTGCGGTCTGTCCCTACTCTTCGGGGTGGTGCGCGTCGTCAACCTCGCGCACGGCGACTTCGCGGTGCTGGCGGCCTACCTCGCGCTGGTCGTGATCTCGACAACGCACGTGCCCGCGCTGCTCACATTTGTCATCGTCGCGCCCCTCTTCGCCGTCTTCGGCTACGTGGTGCAGCGGCTGATCATCCAGAAGAGCCTCGACGTCTCGCCCTTGACGACGTTGCTCGTGACCTTTGGGCTCTCCGTCGTCATCCAGAACCTGTTGCTGGTCATCGCATCCGCCGACAGTCACTCGTTCGATCTCGGCAGCCTGATCTCGGCCGCGCTGCGCGTAAGCCCCGAGCTTTCTATCGGCTATGTGCCTTTGATGATCTTCCTGACGGCGGTCGTTGTCCTTACCGGCCTGCAGCTCTTTCTCTCGCGCACCGCGATGGGTCGCGCCATTCGGGCGTCGGCCGATGACCAGGAGGCGGCGGGGATCGCGGGCGTCAACACACGCCATGTGTTCGGGATCGCCGCCGCGATCGCCTTTGCCACCGTCGCCCTCGCCGGCCTCGCGCTGGGAAGCTCGACCTCATTTGATCCGAGCGCCGGCCCGGCCCGGCTGATCTTCGCCTTCGAGGCGGTCATCATCGGCGGCGTCGGCTCGCTCTGGGGGACGCTCGTCGGCGGCATCATCCTCGGCGTGGCGCAGGCGATCGGCGGCCAGATCGATCCGAGCTATGGCGTGCTCGCCGGCCACCTCGTCTTCCTCGCGGTGCTCGCGCTGCGTCCGCAGGGTTTGATCCGGGCTCGGCTGGCCACATGATCTCGCCCACCACGGCCGGCCCTGCGAGCGGGACGGCGGCCGTGCGCGTCACGCGGTCCCGCCGAACCGCGCTGTGGGGGCTGATCGGCGCGGTGGTCGTGGTCATCCTGCTCGCGACCCTCCCCTACGTCGTCTACGCGGACGTGACCGATCTCCTCGTCAACGCCCTCATCCTGCTGGTGCTGGCCAGCATGTGGAACCTGCTCGCCGGCTACTGCGGGCTGATCTCGGTCGGACAGCAGGCCTACATCGGCGTCGGCGCTTACACCGTGCTGGTGCTGGCGCAGAACGGGGTCAACCCCTACCTCGCGATCCCCTTCGCGGTTCTCGTCTCGGGCGCGATCGCGGTGCCGGTGTCGTTCCTCGTCTTCCGCCTCCGCGCGGAGTATTTCGCGATCGGCACCTGGGTCGTGGCGGAAGTCTTCTTCCTCGTCCTGGTGCGCGTCCGCTCGCTGGGTGGCGGCACCGGGACCAGCCTCCCGGGCCTGGCGCTGATGGACCCGGTGTTCCGTGAGGCGTTGACCTACTGGAGCGCGCTCGCGGTGGCCGCGGCGGCGCTCCTCGCCACCTACCTGCTTCTCTCGAGCCGGATGGGATTGGACCTGACCGCGATACGCGACAACGAGGTGGCGGCGCGCAGCGCCGGTGTGCGCGTCACCTGGGCGAAGCGGGTCGTCTACGTCGTGTCCGCCGCAGGGTGCGGGGCGGGCGGGGCGCTGCTGATCATCAGCCAGCTCAACGTCCTCGCCAGTTCGATCTTCAGCGTAGGGTGGTCGGCGAAGATGATTTTTGTGGCGCTGATCGGAGGTGTAGGCAGCATCGAGGGGCCGATCGTCGGCACCGCGATCTTCACTATCATCCAGCAGGTGCTGGCCCAGTACGGCGCCTGGTACCTGATCCTGCTCGGGTCTCTGGCGGTCGCTGTCGCCATGTTCTTGCCCAAGGGGATCTGGGGCCTTGTCAGCAGCCGCCTGCACCTGCAGGTCTTTCCCGTCGGCTATTGGTTACATCGATGAACGAAGACGAGCGCGAACCCCCGTATCTCTATCCCGACTACGTCGGGACCCGCCTGCGCGCGCCGGCGAAGCCGCTGGTCAGCCTTCCCGAGGGGTTCCACGATTTCCCCGCGCCATTGTTTCCACGGACGATCGCCGAGCTGGACCACGACCTCACGCGGCAGCACGCCGGTGAACCAATCGGCGAACGGATCATCGTCACCGGCCGGGTGCTCGATAGCGATGGAAGACCGATACGCAACACGATCGTGGAAGTCTGGCAGGCGAACGCGGCCGGCCGCTACCTTGACCAGGACGACCAGCACCCGGCGCCGCTCGACCCCAACTTCAGTGGGGCGGGTCGATGCCTGACGGACAACGACGGTCGCTACCGCTTCATCACGATCAAGCCGGGCGCGTACCCCTGGAAGAACCATCGCAACGCCTGGCGTCCGGCGCACATCCATTTCTCGCTTTTCGGCAGCGAGTTCCGAAGCCGGCTGGTGACGCAGATGTACTTCCCCGGCGACCCGCTGATGCCGCGGGACCCGATCCTGCAATCGATCCCGGATCAAGCCGGCCGCGAGCGCCTGGTGTCGCAGTTCGACCCGGAGACGACCGTGCCCGAGTGGGCGCTCGCCTATCGATGGGACATCGTGCTGCGCGGCCGGGCCGCGACGCCCTTCGAGGACGAGCCATGAACGGTCCGTTGACACCGTCGCAGACGGTCGGGCCGTTCTTCGGTGTCGGACTGCCGTTCGAAAAAGGGGAGCAGATCGTCACGCCGGGATCGGCCGGCGTGATGCGCATCGAGGGCCAGGTCCTCGACGGAAATGGCCAACCGGTCCCCGACGCGCTCCTCGAAATCTGGCAGCCGGACGGGCGAGGCCGCTACGGCCGAGCCGGCGATGGCGAGACGCCGGGATTTGGGCGGAGCCGGACGGACTCCGAAGGCGCGTTCGGCTTCCTGACCGTCAAGCCCGGCGCAACGCCGGCGCCCGACGGACGCATGCAGGCGCCGCACCTCAACGTCACCGTGTTCGCGAGAGGCTTGCTCCGTCACCTGGTGACGCGGATGTATTTTCCCGACGAGACCGAGGCCAACGCGACCGATCCAGTTCTCAACCTGGTCGGGCCGGCGCGCCGCGAGACGCTCATCGCGAAGAGTTGCGGTGGCGTGCTGCACTTCGACATCAGGCTGCAGGGCGAGCGGGAGACGGTGTTCTTTGCCATCTGACGCGCTCTTCGGGCCGAGCCTCAGCACGGAGTTGATGATGGCCACCGTCTCGGACCGCGCCTGGGTGCAGGCGATGCTCGACGTCGAGGCGGCGCTGGCCAGGGCTCTAGCGAAAGAAGGCCTGATCCCGGTGGAGGTTGCCGAGGACATCGCGGCGCATTCCCGGGTCGGCGAGTTCGACGTCGACCAAATCGGTCGCGAGGCGGTGGACAGTGCCAGCCCGGTGGTGCCTCTCATCAAGGCGTTGCGAGCACGAGTCTCGAAAGAAGCCGTGCCCCACGTCCACCGTGGCGCCACGAGTCAGGACATTCTCGACACCGCGATGATGGTGATCGCGCGACGCGCGATCGACGTCCTGCTGAAGGACCTCGTCGAAGCGGCTGCATTAGCGGCGTGGCTGGCCGATCGTCACCGGGCCACCGTCATGGCGGGCCGGACGTTGCTGCAACACGCGTCGGTGACGACGCTGGGGCTAAAAGCCGCGGGTTGGTTGATCGCGATCTTGGAAGCCCGGGACACGCTTATCGGCATGCGGGACTTTTCCCTTGCCGTCCAATTGGGAGGATCCGTCGGAACGCTCGCGGCCCTGTCGGACAGCGGGCTGAAGGTCATGCGCAATCTGGCCGCCGATCTCAACCTGGTCAGTCCGCGTTTGCCCTGGCACACGGACCGGACGCGGGTCGCGCACCTCGGCTCCGTGGTGGCGATCGCCGGCGGTGTTGCCGGAAAGATCGCGCTCGACGCCGTCCTGCTGTCCCAGACGGAGGTCGATGAAGCCCGCGAACGCCCGGTTGCCGGTCGAGGCGGGTCGTCGGCGATGCCGCACAAGAAGAATCCGGTGGCCGCCGTCGAGATCCTCGCAGCGGTTCGAGGTCTCAACGCCCAGGCCGGCGTGTTGCTGGGCACGATGCTCCAGGAGCACGAACGCGCGGCAGGGGCGTGGCAGGCGGAATGGCACGCTGTCTCCGAGCTGTTCAGCCTGGCCGGCGGTGCGACATCGCGCCTCGCTCGGCTGCTGGCCTCCCTGGAGGTCGATGAGGAGCGCATGCGAAAGAACCTCGATGTCAGCGGCGGCCTGATCATGTCGGAACAGGTGATGATGGCGCTGGCCGAGCGAACCGATACGCTAACCGCGCGACGACTGGTCGAGGCCGCCATCGCGAAAGCGTCGGAATCCCGGCGGCCATTCGCAGAGGTGCTCCGGGTGGATCCGGCCATAACTGCCCACCTCAGCGGCGACGATTTGGCGCAAGCGCTCGAGCCGTCAAATGCCATCGGCGCGTCTTCACGGCTGATCGACGGCGCACTGGGGTATTACCGGGCTACGCGGAAGTACAAAGGAGTGGAATGAACGACGAGGAGCGTCGTGAGCGCGGGATGAAAAATCGGCGCGAGGTACTGGGCGACGACTATGTCGATCGAGCCCAGGCAGGAACCACACCGTTGACGAAGGATTTCCAGGACCTCATGACCCGGTACGCGTGGGGAGAGATCTGGGACCGGCCTGGACTCGACCGCAAAACCCGAAGCTGTATCACTGTCGCCATGACCGTGGCGCTCAATAAGCCGGACGAGCTGGCCCTCCACCTGCGCGGCGCCATCCGAAACGGGGTGACGGTCGCGGAGTTGCGCGAGGTGTTACTGCAGACGGTCGTTTATTGTGGCATCCCGGCGGCGCACACCGCATTCAAGGTCGCCCGAGAGGTTCTGGGCTCGGACGCTGATTGAGCTTCGCCACGGTGCCGGAGCTGCTCGCTTCGGCCGAACAGCGCTTCGGCGACGCGCCCGCCATCGTCACGACCGAGGGGTCCGAATCGTTCCGCGAGCTGGCGCGGTCCACGCGCTCGGCCGCTGAGCAACTGCGCCGTCGCGGTCTGCACCCGGGCGACCGGGTGTTGATGGCGGCATCCAACTCGCCGTCGCTGGTGCATGCCTGGCTCGGCACGATTCATGCGGGCGGGATCCCGGCGGCCGTCAACCCCGAGCTGACCAGCGCCGAGGTCGACTACGTGCGGGGCGACCTGCAGCCGGCGGTCACCCTTATGAAGGAAGACGTCAGTGCGTTGGATGCCGCGTTTATCGAGTCCGACACGCCGGCCTACGCCGCGAAGCCGCTCGAGATCGCCGCCATCGTCTATACCTCCGGAACCACCAGCCGCCCCAAGGGGGTGATGGTCAGACACGCCGCCTACACGGAAACCGGCGCATCCTTTCCGGGCTGGATCGGTCTCAAACCCCCGCAACGGCTATGGGCCTGCTTGCCGCTGTTTCACATCAACGCCCAGGCCTACTCGCTGATGACCGCGCTGGCGCATGGCTTCGCCGTGGCGCTCACACCGAAGTTCCACGCCTCGACGTTCTGGCGCGACGCGCAGGCGCTCCAGGTGACCTCCGTCAACGTCGTGGGCGCGATGCTCGAGTTCCTGGCGGCACAGCCGGAAAACACCTGGGTCGAATCGCCGCTGCGCACAATCTACGCCGCGCCTGGGCCGCGCCCGGCGCAGCGTGATCAGCTCGAGGCCCGCTTCCAGGTCCGCATCCTGACCGGCTACGGGATGAGCGAGAACCCCTTCGGCTGTGCCGAGAGCCCGACTTCGCGCATGAAGGCCGGCAGCATCGGGCGTCCGCGGCAGCCGGCGTCGCGTGCCTTCGAAAACGAGCTGCGCATCGTCCACCCGAAGGGCGGCGATGTCGGACCGGGCGAGGTTGGCGAGCTCTGCTTCCGCAACCCAGTGATGACGCCCGGGTACTGGCACGCGCCCGAGGTCACCGCGGCCACCATCAGGGACGGCTGGCTGCACACGGGCGATGCCGGCTTCCGCGACAAGGACGGCGACGTGTTCCTGACCGCGCGCTTCAAGGACATGATCCGGCGGCGGGGCGAGAACATTGCGCCCGCCGAGGTGGAGGATGCCCTGCTGGCCCATCCGACTGTCCGGGCGGCCGCCGTCTTCGGCGTGCCGGCCGGATTGCTGGAAGATGAAGTCGTTGCCGTCGTGGTTCTGCGCGACGGGGTAGAGTCAAACGAGGCCGCACTCAAGGCCTGGGCGGCGACCCGGCTCGCCGCCTACAAAGTGCCGAATCGCATCCACTTTCGTGATGCCTTGCCGACAACCGCCACGCATCGCGTAGCAAAGGACCGCCTGCGCAAGGAGTATGGCCGCACCGAAGGCGATTGATCTCAACTACAGCGTCGACGGGCCGCCGGGTGCGCCCGTGCTCGTGCTCTCGCATGCGCTCGGCCTGTCGCTGGCGCAATGGGACCCGCAAGTCGCGCCCCTTTCGCAAGCGTTCCGAGTGGTTCGCTACGACCATCGCGGCCACGGCGGATCACCGGTGCCGCCCGGCCCTTACACGATCGAAGAGCTGGGCCGGGACACGGTCAATCTGCTCGACCGTCTGGGGCTCGACCGCGTGTCTTTCTGCGGGCTCTCGCTGGGCGGGATGGTCGGCATGTGGATCGCGTCGGCTGCGCCGGAGCGCATCGATCGCCTGGTGCTCTGCTGCACCGCGGCGCGGATGCCGCGCCCTGATGACTTTGCCGAGCGGGCGCGGACCGTACGCGAGAACGGAATGGAGGCCATCGCCGATCTCGCCATCGGCCGCTGGTTCACGCGAGGGTTCAGGGTCCACCACC